>CACYDY010000034.1 GCA_902773245.1 uncultured Ruminococcus sp. | reverse complement strand
CAGTTTGAGCGATAGTGTAAAACTACGGTATCCAAGTATTGCTATGTCTATTTTTCGGGTCTTTGTAAGAATATGATATTACAGACTGAACGGTATGTGCAGTGCGGCGATACTCCGTTTTATAGCAGAAGTATATACTACATTCGGAGGTACAATTGAGAGAAAAGGTTTTAGATTTCGTGTCCGAAAACAAACGGCTCACAGCAGGAATAATTCTTTATTTCGCCGTGTTCATTGTCAGCTTTTTTTATTCTCCGTGGAGTGCAGGGCATTTGAATGTCAGCGATATCGCATCAACCGTCACACATTTCGTAATGGATAAGGTTCCTGAAGCATATTGTTTTTCGGAATGTACGAACTTGTTGAGCTGTTCGCTTATGCCGATACACCCGAGCTTTTTAAGGGTGATATGTTAATGTTCAGCGTAGCGGCATGCGCTGTTTTCAGCTATGCGAAGATCATTCAGGACGCATTTTTGAAGTTTGAACTCGGTAATGGGTTTAATTTCACACTCGACCCCGATATGCTCGAACTTGACACGGAAGAGCCTGAAGAGGTTTCACTGGTAAGTGTATTCGGCGGTTTTTTCTACGACAATATTTTTGCTTATCTATGCTGTGTTATCATGTACAACGCTTATATGCCTTTGGCGGCGAAGTTTAACGGAGTTTTTGCAGGCGATTCATTTTGGGATAAGGCGATTGCAGTTGCAGTGATAATACTTTTTCTTATCATTCCGGCAATACCGCAGGTTGCACAGTTTATGCTTTATATAATCAGTGTTTCGCTGATGGAAGATTTGCTTGATTATATTTATTTTAAAATAGATATTCCTCTATTTTTCCGAGCCGTCTTCACATTTTTGGCGGCTGCGGTGCTTGTGTTCCTGATAAAGATTATACTGTCAGCTATCGGTGAGTTGGTAATGAAAAAATTCAAGCTGCTGTTTTTGCAGCCTATACTTTCGATATTAGGAAGTGCTTTGAGTATTATCGGAACACTTGCCGCTATTTTTGTAGGAATGCTTGCCATTATCCTACTTTTGTCAAAATGCTCCGGTGGTTAGCACCGTTGGTGCAGACGCTTGAGTGAATTATAACATAGTCAAGAGTGAACTTAATCGAAATTTTGTTTCAGCAGCAAGTTTTTGATTTTGAATAATAAAATTTCGGTTTTCTCACTGCGAAAAAAATGATCTTAAATTTTATTACGGAGCTGTTTTAATGGATTTTGAATTTAAAGAAAAATATGATTTTGAAGATCTTGTGGAGGTTGTCAGATGTCTCAGACTTCCCGACGGCTGCCCGTGGGATAAGGAACAGACACACAAGTCTATTCGTCAGGATTTTATAGAGGAAACTTATGAGGTTATCGAAGCCATAGACAACGAGGACACGGCTTTGCTTCGTGAAGAGTTGGGCGATGTGCTGCTCCAGGTCGTTTTTCATGCACAGATCGAGCGGGAAAACGGAGTGTTTGACATTCACGATGTTGCCAATGATGTGACTCAAAAAATGATAATCAGACACCCTCATGTTTTCGGTAACGTTAACGCCGATACGACCGAAAAGGTTTTGGATAACTGGGATAAAATCAAAATGCAGACTAAATCTCAGTCAACTCAGTCCGAAGCCATGAATAGTATTGCAAGATCGCTCCCGTCGCTTATTCGTGCGCAGAAAATACAGAAAAAAGCCGCAAAGGTCGGCTTTGATTTTGAAAATTTCAATGATGCAGCCGATAAGGTGAGCGAAGAACTCGGCGAGGTCAGAGAGGCTTTCAGAACGGGCGACGAAAATGCCAAGGCTGAGGAGATAGGAGATCTGCTGTTCTCCGTAGTCAATGCTGCGAGATTTGCCGGTGTTGACAGCGAAAAGGCTCTTTATGATGCCTGCGATAAATTCCTTGCAAGATTTGCTTTAATGGAAAAAATGGCAGACGAAAGAGGAAGCTCTTTGAATGATCTAAGTTTATTCGAGCTTGATTCCCTTTGGAATAAAGCTAAAAATATATAAATAAAATTAACAGATAACACGGCTGAAAATACAGCCAAACGGAGGATTTTTTATGAATAAAACAGAATTGATCACAGCAGTAGCTGAGAAAAGCGGCATCACAAAGAAGGACGCTGAAAAAACTGTTTCAGCTGTCATTGACACAATCGTTGAATCTGTAGCAAGCGGCGAGAAGGTTCAGATCGTTGGTTTCGGAACTTTCGAGCAAAGACTTCGCAAGGAGAGAACAGGTGTAGATCCGAGAACTCACGAGTCGATCACAATCCCCGAGTCAAAGGTTCCTGCATTCAAGCCCGGTAAGAGCTTTAAGGAAGTTGTTGACAAAAAGTAATTTTGGTGTCAAAACAAGTGCAGACTTCGAATTTGCAGAGGTCTGCACTGATTTATTTCTTAGGGAGAATAAAAATGAGATTGGATAAATATTTGAAAATATCAAGAATAATAAAACGCAGATCAGTTGCAAACGAAGCCTGCGATGCAGGAAGAGTTCTTGTCAACGATAAGCCCGAAAGAGCGTCCTATGCCGTGAAAATAGGAGATAAAATTGAAGTTCAGCTCGGTGCAAAGCCGCTGAAGGTCGAAGTAGTCAGCATTAACGAATACGCAAAAAAAGAAGAAGCTCCGCTGATGTACAAGGTTTTGCAGTAATAATCGGCGGCATTCCCACATAAGAATTATTATCAAATATGCGGGAGTGTTGACTATGACAGAACAAAAACCGAAGGCGCCTAATGTTGTGATGCTTGACAACAGATCAAGACTCACTGTTTCGGGGGTTAATGATGTTGACAGCTTTGACGAAAAAATGGTAGTCGCTTACACTGACTATGGTCAGCTGACGGTTCAGGGGTCACAGCTGAATATT
>CACYDY010000033.1 GCA_902773245.1 uncultured Ruminococcus sp. | reverse complement strand
TTTCTGAGGAAACGGAAGTGCAAAAGACGGGATTATAGCACCTTCTAAGTCCTTGCGTCTATGAGTAAAAGACAATATGAGAATTTTTTCGACCATAACAATTATTTATATTTGTTATCCATTAAAAAAGCCAGTGACCTGGCAAAAACTTAATGTGAATATGCTAAGGGGTTCCGATTAACTCTGTATTTTGTTTGTCACACACGAAGAGAACAAACCGGTCTGTTCAAAAAAAGAAGATCAGATGTGTTCTTTAGATAATAGGTTGGGAGCGATGGTGATATTGTTGTTCACTGTCTTCCCGGTACCTTGTCCTTTAATTTCAACTTCGATTTTAGCAATCTGAAGCTGAAATTTTAGCATACAAACGATTGCCTTCTTGCATTGCTTTACTTGGAATTTTTTATCATAATTCCCTGACATTAATTTGCAATCTTCATGAAAACTAAATGGGCAGAACACACATTTATCATTGTGTGTCATATCGAAACTCCTTAGCTTTTTCACTATTTGCACGTGCAAAATTATTTTATCACTTGACTTAATATGAGTAAATAAAAAATAAAGGGTTTACATTAATTTTATAATTATTCATGTAAATAGAAACATATGTAAAGCGTAAATGTTTCTAATAGCAAATTTTATTAAAGAAAGTATTGCTATTAATTTCGACCATGGTTATAATAAAACTATGCTAACAGCAAATTAATACTTATAAAAGTTTGCAAGAAAGGAGAAATGTATGTCAGTTTATAAGTACAAAAATGCGAATGGTAAAACCCTGTGGTATTTTACTGTTAGACTCTATGGGAAGCAGCATGTCCATCGTGGTTTCTCAACTAAGAAAGAAGCTGAACTGGAAGAAATTGCTTTCTCCAGAGACTATGTTCCACCTAAAAAAAACCAAGTTACCTGGTTGATGTTACTGAAGTCTTATTCAGATTATTATCAGCAGACCGTCAAGAACTCTTCCTTTTATGCTTTCAAGCTTCGTTGCGAGAAGTATTTGAAGCTTATGCCAAACTATGAAATCACAGATATTGATTTTCCTACCTTAGATCAGTTCATGAAAACCATTCCAGCACCAAGCCGAAAAGTAAAGCAGGTTGTCCTCAATGATCTAAAGAGAATCTTTGATTATTGTGATGTCTTCTATGGAATCCATAATGTTCAATACAAACGTCTTGTCATTCCAAAGGATTACTCAATTCGTTCAATCAAAGAAAAGTATGTTCTTTCTATCAGTGATTTCAAGAAGCTCTATAAGGGATGCGATGGAGACAGTTACTGGGAAACCTTATTCTTAATCAGTTTCATCTGTGGCCTTAGAATCTCTGAGACCAGAGGCATCCAACCCAAGTGCTTCGATTTCCAAAAAGGAACACTGTTGATCAACCAGCAAGCCGCCTTTAAATATAATGGCGACAAAGGCTTGGTCACCAGCCCTAAGACCCAAACATCTAATAGAACCTATGTTCTTCCAGAATTCCTGCTAACCAAAGTCCAGGAACTCATTAAGGCAAAACACTTGGGTCCCAATTGCTTCTTGTTCTATGCTGCTAATTCACATGCCAGACCAGTTGGTCAAATCACGGTCTATAGAAAACTACATAAGATTCAAAAGAACGTGAACTTGCCTTTCTTCAAGTTTCACGCTCTAAGAAGATCAGAAGCTTCTCTTCTCAACGATAAGGGTTTGAGCGGAGCTATCATCTCGGATTACCTCGGTCACAATTCTTTTGAGACAACCAAGCAGTATTATCTAGGTGACAACCAGGAGAAGAAAGAAAAAGTCAGAGACATTTTGTCAGGTATCGTAACCAAAATCGTTGCTTAATTTAAATCAAAAAAATAGGTAGGGCCATTGCTGACTCTACCTTTTTGCTTATTATATTGCTGCCTGCAATATGCAATTCGACCATGGAAAAAGGGAAAGTTAAATGGAATGGTCGGAATTTTTTTATTTGAAGTGGGAAAGTTTGGGCTACAATTTGTTATCAAAGTGTTATCACGGCAGAAAAAAAGCCCGAAAAATCGGGCATTTTTTACGATGGTCGAGAGTAGGGGATTCGAACCCATGACCCCCTGCTCCCAAAGCAGGTGCGCTACCAAACTGCGCTAACTCTCGATTTTGCTATGGTGCGCCCGAAGTGATTCGAACACTTGACCCTCTGATTCGTAGTCAGATACTCTATCCAGCTGAGCTACGGGCGCATCCTTATGGAGGATCCATGCGGATTCGAACCGCAGATCAAGGATTTGCAATCCTTTGCCTTAGACCAACTTGGCTATGGATCCGTGGCATAGCGTAGGAAATTATATCAAACTTGATTTTAAGAAACAACTCTTTTTTGAAAATTTCTTGAACTTTTTT
>CACYDY010000032.1 GCA_902773245.1 uncultured Ruminococcus sp. | reverse complement strand
CCTGCGAGCCTTAATTCTTTCATAAAAGCACTTCCTAACATATTATAATTTTAGGGAACCACTGATTAAATCACACCCTACGGGCTTGGCACACATCTTGCTTGCCTTTTTTCGTCAAATCGCACTCAAATCGTTTGAAATACGCCCGCAGGAAATGCCCTTGGGGTGCGTCAGTATTCCCGCACGATTTTCGTACAATTTGCCTGAAAAAATTCTTCGCAATATGAGCACCGGATTTAATCAGTGCTTCCTTAGAAATTTATTTACGGGTTAATTTATCGGCAATTTGTATCCGAACGAACCACGATAAAAAACAATCGTTTCTGCTCTCCCTTTGAATATCTCACACAGCTTCGGCGATAAACAGCAAAAAATCGGGCAAGCTCTGTAAAAAGCTTGCCCTCTTTGATTTCCTAACTTTCGTTCCGTTCAAACGACTTAGGGATCACCGTTTGAATTAATTATTGTCATGGGTAAAAAACGTTGTTATCACGCCCCTGAACCGATCCACAGCCTTTTGTTCATCGGTCGGCACGCATCACTCCGTTCTGCCAACGGCAGTCGAAAACCGCACACTTAATTTATGAGTTGGATAACTTTACCGCCTGCGTCATAATTCTATCCGTATGGCGAATTTGTCAGACTGCCAACATCGGGATAAAAACCGCAAAAAAGGACTTTAGGGAAATCCTCAATGCGAATTGATCCGATAATTTCTCACCGTTTGAAATGGGGTCAGCGATGAGTTTTTTTAGGAAATCTAAAACTTTGATATTCGTACATTTTTATCACCTCATCATTTTGAGGAAAGCCACAGAACGCTTTCAAACGACGGGACGAAAACTGTTCGCCGAACAATAGATTCGGCTTTAACCAAGGCTTTGAAAATCTTTGAATCTCACCCATTATAAAAAAACTCAAATAAATTATCAAAAAACACTTGATTATTTAAGTATATAATACTATAATTTTCATAGACCGTATGTGTCAAATGCAACAAGGAGTAATAAAAATGCAAAATAATAACAATTTCATTCCCAGCATAAAAAGGTCGGAGCTTTTTGCCGGAATCTCCGAATCCGATATCGAACAAATGCTGGTGTGCTTCAACGCAAAAAAGAAAAAGTACGACGAGGGTCAGGTCATCTTTTCGGGCGGAGAAAAAATAAGCGAAATGGGAATCGTTCTCAGCGGAAGAGTGTACATGGAAAGCAACGACATCACGGGAAACAAATCTATCATCAGAGAGCTTGTTATCGGGGATATCCTCGGAGATCTTTACGCGCTCTCCCGTGACGGCAGACTGATTTTCGACGCAGTTGCGCACAAGGACGCCGAGCTTCTTTTCATAGACGTTGACAAGGTCATGACTCCTTGCGCAAAAGCCTGCACACGACACCTGACAACCATGAAAAACCTTCTGACAGAGCTTGCGGGCAAAGCGTGCAATCTTGACAGAAAGCTCAGCCACATGAGCATGAGAACCACCCGAGAAAAGCTTATGTCGTATCTCAACGAAGAAGCCAAGCAGCAAAAATCAAACTGTGTCAAGCTTCAATTCAACCGCCAGGAGCTTGCGGACTATCTTTGCGTTGACCGCAGCGCCATGAGCAAGGAGCTTAAAAGAATGAAAGACCTCGGACTTATCGACTTTTCGGGAAACACGTTCTGCATAAAAAACATCTCGGAATAAACAAAAAATCTTTACTTTAAATAATACTCTTTGCGGTGTCGTTCATAACCGCAGCAAAAATTACAGTCAGGCTTTCATCGTCTTGTTTTATCAGTTTATAAACTATTCGTATATCGGTGAAAATAATTTTAACGGTCAAAAGGCACTCATTCGGAAAATACATCAAAAGCCTGCCAAATCCGCCGTCGGCTTTTGAGTGAGGATTATCACGAATTTTATCGATTGCGCTTCTGACCAAAAGCTTTTCCTGTTTTGAAAGCCTGTTAAAATCATCAATAAACTGAGGAACATACTTCACGGTGCAGTTCATTCAAAATCAACTCCGATCGACTTATTTACAAATCCTATCTCAAGACCTGTTCTTGACGAAAACTCCTCGGAAGAAACAAGCTCCTCTACGCTTGTCGAATGAAGTCTTTCAACGGCTGTCACGGCAGTTCTCATTTCGTTTATCTCATCAATTATGCTGAGATACTCCTCGGGCGACAGTACAACTCCCTCAGCCGAATTATTTTTCATAATAACCTTTGCGCCGGAAACTTTGACCTCGTCCAAAATTTTCCCTGCAAGACCTTTGTTGAAAAGCGTAATTGAAACTGTATTTTCGATTGCGCTTCTGATAGATTTCATTACCTGTCCCCCTAACCAAAATCACTTACGGCAGATTTTCACAGCCGCCGAAGCCTTAACTCGGCGGCTGTTTTATTTCTCGCTCCAACTGTTAAGTCCGAACACAATCGCAAAAAATGCAGCCGATGTCGACGCCATTCCTGCGTATGTGCAGAAAACCTCTTTGTCCATTATCTCAAGAACTATCGCGCCGCCAAGCAGCAAAAAGCTGATTAATGCAAGTATCAATGCGATCACATAATTAGTTTTCATTATAATATCAATCCTTCTTAATTTTCTGTAGTTTATATACTGTGATTCTTTCTTAAGGAACTGTGAAGAAATAAATCTTCAATTTATGCTTAGGATAATTTGTTCTGAACAAGGCAAATTTTCGCAGGAATACTTACGTACCCCAAGGGCACTTCCTTCGGGCGTATTTCAAGAAAATTTAACGCAGTTCAGGGCAAATTAGACAAGCAGAAATGAAAAGTT
>CACYDY010000031.1 GCA_902773245.1 uncultured Ruminococcus sp. | reverse complement strand
TATGATCGGCAGCTTAGACATGTTTGTCATGTAAAGCAAATTATGATAGTAGGAGGTAATTTATCATGAAGAAGTTGTTTGCAGTTGCACTCAGCAGCCTCGTTCTCGTAGGCGGCTGTGTATCGGCAAGTGCTGATAAGAGCGTAAGCGTTGCTCCGGAGTCTGATTCTTCAAAGACCAGCTCTACAAGTACATCAAGCTCTTCGCCTAAGACAGGTTCGGCAGGCACATACGCTATCTTGATGGCCGGTGCGGCTCTTGCTTTCGGTGGAGTTGCTGCTGGCGCTAAGAAGAAGATCAGCAAGTAATTAATGCCAATTATATTAATGCAAGCTTCGCACAGATTAGGTGAATTTTAAAATGAAAAAAACACAGAAAAAAGGATGGTATGCCGTCTTTACGGTTGCCATACTTATTGTAATCGGTGCTTTGGGAGCTTTGTGTTGGTATCTGTATGGTATGTATACGAGCGGAAAAGAATATGACGGCTTAACGATCAGTGTACCTTCAAGCAGCAGTGCTGTTCCCGAAAAGGAAACTGACGATAAGTCGTCACGTTCTGTTATTTCGGAAGTTTCATCAACTGATACCACCGACGAGGAAACAAAGCGCAAAAAGAAAAACAATACAAGCAAAAAAGATGAAGATGTTATAAACGGAAATGTTAATTTTTCCGAGTTGTGGAAGATCAACACCGATGTTTATGCTTGGATAAAAGTTCCCAATACGAATATTGACTACCCTATACTTCAGACTTCGGGTGATGACGCATTTTATCTCGAACACAATATGTACAAGCAATATGCTTTTGCAGGAAGTGTCTACACCGAAAAGATCAACAAAAAAGATTTTTCCGATCCCAATACTTTGATTTACGGACATAATTTGCTCAACGGAACCATGTTTGCTTCGCTCCATAATTTCAGAGATCCTAACTTCTTTGCAAACAATGAGTATTTCTATATTTATTTGCCCGACAGAACGCTGACGTATCAGATCTTTTCGGCATATGAATATGACGACAGGCATATTATGTATTCTTTCGATTTTAATGATAAAGATGAATTTGCCGAGTATTTGGAATATGCTACGAACCCCACAAATTCGATGACTTATAACACACGAGATATTTCGGTTACGACTGACGATAAAATAGTCACTTTGAGTACCTGTATGGACGCAATTGCTACGTCAAGATATCTCGTACAAGGAGTTTTGGTAAGCGATGAGCCAATATGATGAAAATATCAAAAGCAGAGATATCAAAGATTCACGCCCCAAGAAAAAGAACAAGGCCGCAAAGGTTTTGCTTACTATCGGTATCGTAATAATTGTACTGCTGATTATAGCTGCAATTGTCCTGGGCGTATTGATCTATAAAGGCAGAAAGGCAGCTCTCAGCGGAAACAGCGATGTTCAGGTCGACGTTCCTCAAAGCTATCAGACTGATACGGCGTCGGACGTGAGCGGAGATTACGTTTACCATGACGGAAAAAAATACAAATACAACGATAAAATAACTACCGTTCTGTTTGCGGGAATTGACAAAAAGCTTGAAGATTACGAAAAACAGGATTATGTTGCAGGCGGTCAGGCTGACTGTATCTTTGTTGTGGCGCTCGATACCGAAACAGGCAAATACAAAATGATCGCAGTATCCCGTGACAGCATGGTCGACGTTAACGTTCTGGGTGATAAAGGCTATTTCCACGGAACGGACAAGCTTCAGCTATGCTTGGCTTACGGCTACGGCGACGGAAAGCAGCGCAGTATAGATAATCTTAAAAAGTCTGTTTCAAGATTGTTTTTCGGAATCCCTGTCAACTCCTATATGATCTTTGATCTTGATGTTATTCCTATTCTTAATGATCAGGTAGGCGGAGTTGAGGTAACGGTAAACGAGGATCTGTCAAACCGTGACCCGGCGCTCTATGAGGGAGCAAACGTTGTCCTGAACGGCGAGCAGGCGGAAACCTTCGTCCGAGCAAGAGATATCTACGGTGACGCGAATCAGAACAACCTCAGAATGGAACGTCAGAAAATCTATTTGACAAGCTTCTTAAAAGACGCTTTGAGAATGACAAAAGAAGATATCAAAACGCCTATTAGTATGTATAACAGCTGTAAGGATTACACACAGACTGACATAGACGCTTCTTTGATGGCGTACTACACGGAGATATTTGTTAAGACAGGCTTCGACGCCGAAAGAGATATGATGAAAGTTCCGGGCAATGCCGTTACCAACGGCCAGTATGCCGAATACTATGTTGATAACGATGAGTTCTTCAAAATGATTTTGGAAATATACTACAAAGTGGTAACTGAATAATCAATAAAAACAGGCTCCGAGAGGTGTCTGTTTTTTTATTTTGTTAACATAATTCGGAAATATATGTGTAAAATATAGAAAGAAAACATAAATTATAATTC
>CACYDY010000030.1 GCA_902773245.1 uncultured Ruminococcus sp. | reverse complement strand
AGACCGGCAATTCGCTTCGCTGTTGCCTGTTTTGGTTTTTGCCGAAAGGTATCATTTTATAGTGGCTTTGATTTATAGTTTATTAGGTTTCGCTGAGGGAAATTTGCCGATCTTTTCTGCTTTGTTCCGTCAGCGACTCCCTAAAGGGATTAGGCTTCGCCGTCACCGGCTCCGCCTTTGGAAACCGCCCGTACCCCAAGGGCACTTCCTGCGGGGCGCCTTTTGAAAAAAGCGGGGCAAAAACTTTAATAAGCTTCGCATAGCTAATAATTAAGGTAATTTCCAATATAGTTTACTAAATGATCAATAATTTTTCAGTTCTCCTCCTTAAGTGCTTCCGATGCTTTTGTTGGCATCAGAAGCACTATTATTATACCGATCACGCAAACAGCCGTAACAGCAAGTCCTCCCTCGGGGCCGAACGCTCCGCCGTTGATGACGTCATGTTCCGACACCGGCGACATACGAATTACCGTATCCATCTTTCCCATACCGCTTACGCTCAAGCCATAAAAATTTCCCTGCACAAAATTCCATATTGAATGGATACCGCAAACTCCCCAGATATTTCCTCTTTTAAGCATATACACAGCCGCAAATGCGCCAAAAAGAGTAATATTGATAAACGGAAGCACAGAAAACCCGCTGTTAAAAAGGTGAAGCAAAGAAAACGCTGTGGACGATATTATCACCGCTGCCGCAAGAGATGTCTTTCGTGACAGCGACACCAAAAAATACCCCCTGCACAATACCTCTTCGCTCATGCCCTGAACTATGAACCCAAGCAGCATTACAAAAAGCATTCCTACGCTGATATTTCCTTCAAAGCCTTGATATTCCACAGCGCCCGTCACCAGACATAACAAAACCGCCGCAGAAAACATTACAAACCCTACCGGCACACCGCAAAGGTATTCCAAAACGGCTTTGTTTTTTCTGAAACCCATTGACGAAATTCTACGTTTTTCAATAAATTTACAGTACACAACAGCGGTAATTGTTATCATCACCGTTGCAAAAAGTGAAAGCGCTGTCAAGCTTGCCGGCAGATTTGCAGCAAGCGCAGTGACCTTTGATACCATCTCTCCGTATTCGATCTCATGTTGGGAATATTGTTGGGTAATCTCTTTCATTTCGTCGCTGCCGAATAAGTATTTCAAAACAGGCACAGCCAGAATCAAGCTTTCCAGCAATAACGAAACAATAAACACACCCACAAACGTTACGATCTCTTCAACGAGATCTTTATTTTTTTTGCATTCTTTTGCTTCTTCAAGCATTTTTGTTCTTTTAATTTCTAATTTCATAATAAACTCCCTTAAAAATCACTTACCGAACATAACATTTTCGTTCTTGAACAGCTTTGACAATACAAAGAAGCCTGCCGTTGACGCAATAAGATTGACGGCTATCGTCACCAAAACGGAAACCGGCGACGCGCTGAAAAGGAAAATTCCCACCATACTCTCAACAGAGTTGTAAACCGGAATAAGATACCACACAAGTTCCTCTTTCGCTTGAGAGCTGTACATTGAAGAAAAGCTTATCAGCATTACGACTATCATCAGCGGCAAAACCATTGTGGACGCTTCCTTGACGTTTTTTGCAATTGTTGAGAATATTGAAATAGCTGTGATAAAAAGAATAACGGTAGAGAGTATTACCAAAATAAGCATGAAGAAATCAAACGGCGAATAGTATGCGGCTGAAATTCCGCTCATTTCATCGCCCATTGTTCCGACAAGCTTGGGCATTGAAAGAAGTGTTCCCAAAAAGCTTGAAAGACCGCTCAGCAGCGCCATAACGGACAGCGCCATGACCTTTCCTATCACAATGTGATTTCTCGGGATCGGCGTTATAAGCAGACTTGCAATAGTTCCCCGTTCCTTTTCGCCTGCTATGCTTTCGGGCGCAAGAGCCGCGCACGAAGAATACATTAAAGTCATCAGGATCATCGGCAGTACCATTGCAAAAAGCATACCCGAGGATTCCTCTTCGGACGCCATGTCATAAATATTTTCCTCGTTATCGGGTGAATAATTCACATTAAAAACATTGCACACCTGTTCTTCCGCTCCCGACAGAACATCTCTCATCTGAGCATAGGCATTGCTTGAATCGATCGACGCCGAGTTATAATAGATCTGAACATTGGGCGCATTTTCCTTTGCGTTGCCGCCCTTGTAATTTTTCAGCGCTTCGTCAAAATTGTCGGGAAAAACAACACAAAGCTCATATTCTTTATCGGCAATTTTACTTTTGATTTTTTCGATATCGCCGATTTCATAATTGATAATATTATACTGCTCGCTTTCAAAAGCGGACTGCAAAGAAAGCGGTATATTTGCCGCCGCAACATCAAAAACCTTGTCCTCGCTTCCAAACGTTGAACTCATGGTATCGCCCATTATGCTATACATTATAAATATAACCAAACCGGGAAGCAGCACCGTTGTAAAAAACAATCGTTTGTCACCGAAAAATCGCGCCAATTCCTTTTTAAAAATAACCAAAATTGAATTTTTCACACTTCTTCCCCCTTTTGTGAACGGTAAATTTCAAAGAAAAGCTCTTCAAGGTCTTTGTCCTTTGTCAAAGCCTTCAAATCATCGCACACGATCATCTGACCGTCAATAATAATTCCTACCCTGTCACATATTTTTTCGATCAGTGAAAAAATATGCGTTGAAACTATGACGGTTTTTCCTCTGTTTTTCAATTCGATCAAAAAATCCGTGACAACCCTTGCCGTTATAACGTCAAGTCCGTTTGTCGGCTCGTCGAATATTATAATATCCGGATCATGAACTATTGAAATAACCAAAGAAACCTTTTGTTTCATTCCCGTTGAAAGATTTGCAACCTTGACCTGAGCGAATTTGTCTATTCCGAATTTACCGAAAAGCTCAGTTTTCCTTTGCGATTGGATCTCGGGCGGAACACGGTGCAGATCGGAAAAGAAATCAAACAGAAAATCAGGAGTGAAAAACTCCTCAAGCTTCAGCTCGCTTGTGAGAAAACCTATTTTTTTTCTTACCTGCTCGGGTTCTTTAACGATACTCGAACCGTCGACAAACGCTTCTCCGCTGTCGGGCTTTATGAGAGTTGCAAGCATTCTCAGCGTAGTGGTTTTTCCGGCTCCGTTGGGTCCGAGCAAACCAAATATTTCGCCCTCATATGCCGAAAACGACAGGTCTTTGACTGCTGTTTTTATTTTTTCTTTTGTCTTTTCAATTTTTTGCTGTTTCGATGACAGCTTAAAGGTTTTTGAAAGACCTTCAACCTTTAAAATCTCACGCATATACATTTCTCCTTGTCAGATCACAAAACATAAACAACCGTATATTAACAGTATATACAGTTATAACGTCTTTGTCAAGTGTTAAGAAACATTCTTTTTGAAAAGTTTTCAAATTTTTATCCGTTGTAAAACTCAGCCGTATTCATCAGAACATCGCCGTTTTGAATATCAATAACGCCATACGAACAATCAAAACGTCTGACAGCGCCGGGGTTCATTACATACATTCCCGAATCATACTCATAATAAGGAACATGAGTATGTCCGAACAGAACTATATCCGCGCCTCTTGCTCTTGCAGCTTGTTTAAGAACATCAAGACCAAATTTAACTCTTTCGATATGTCCGTGAGTAATAAAAAACTTTTTCCCCTCAATGACCCTTTCCTCACAAAGCGGCAGACTACAGCCCCAATCGTTATTGCCTTTTACACCGATAAACATTTTTTCGGGATAATTACTTTTAACATCATAAAATTCCTCGCAGCCGTCGCCCAAAAAAATCACGATTTCAGCCTTGCTCTGACGCCGCACAAGATCGTTAAAAGAGTTATAATCACCGTGTGAATCCGAAACCACCAGTATTTTCATAAAAAACACCCCTTT
>CACYDY010000029.1 GCA_902773245.1 uncultured Ruminococcus sp. | reverse complement strand
CGGTGATATTAAATATATGAGCAGCACATTCGTCCGTTTCTGAAATTATGTCTGAGTATATCCAATTGTTTAAAAAACATATTGAACGACACTCCTTTCTGAATGCAACCATACTATTAATATAAATCCTATGTGTTTAGTATGCTATTATTTTACAATATAATTCCTACTTTGTCAATAGGTTTTTTGAAAATTTTTCAAAAAAATTGAAAAGCAGGAACTAACGGCGGGTAACGTCTGAAGATAAAACGCGCCCTTGCAGTTTGAGTCGGGAAATCTCACCGCCTGAGTTGGAATCTGACCCTGAGCGGTACTCACCGCATTATCAAAAAAGCCCGGAAAGAGCTTGGTATTTAAATGTAATATTCGTCAATACTTGTATTATAATAGTTATCGATAAGGTCTTTGAGAGTTACCGAATCAAGATAATCGTTGACCGCTTTATACAGCCCTTTCCAAAGTGGGAGTGTTATACAGGTTTCGCTTCTGTCGCAGTAGTTGGTGTCGCTTTCAAGACAAGAAATGGGGGCAAGGCTGCCTTCGGTAATTCTAAGAATTTCACCTACGGTATATTCTTCGGGCTTTTTGGCGAGTTTATAGCCGCCCTGATAGCCTCGGTTGGTGTGGAGAGCGCCTGATTTGTTGAGCAGTGGTACAATTTGTTCAAGATACTTTTTGGAAATACCTTGTCTTTCGGCAACATCTTTAAGAGCGATGTAACCGTCCTTTTCATTCATAGCCAGGTCGAGCATAAGTCTTAGAGCATAGCGTCCCTTTGTAGAAATTTTCATTATTCCACCTCCAATAAATCATTATAACATAGGTTTAGTAAGTTTTCAATTAGCTTATTATCATAAAAAAGGCGAGAATTTTTATTCAATATATAAAAGCATAACCCGAACGCTTGGAACGATTCGCTAAAAAAACAGCCGACAGAATTTTCCGACGGCCGTTGTTGTATTGAATAATTAAATAATTAAATAATTATCAGATCGCATGAAGATTTTTAAGCGACAAATCAAGAATGGGTGCGGAGTGGGTGAGCGCTCCGCTTGAAATGTAGTCAACACCGATGTTTGTAAGCTTGGCTACGTTTTCTTTTGTAACGTTGCCGGAGCATTCCGTTTCGGCTCTGCCGTCAATGATTCTGATAGCTTCCTTCATCTCGTCGATCGACATATTGTCAAGCATGATAATGTCGGCTCCTGCATCGGCAGCTTCCTTTACCATTTCGAGATTTTCGACCTCTACCTCGATCTTTCTTACGAAAGGAGCGTACTCCTTAGCCATTTCAACGGCTTTTTTAACGCTTCCGGCAGCCCCGATGTGATTATCCTTCAAAAGAACTCCGTCGGAAAGGTTGTATCTGTGGTTGTTTCCGCCGCCGACTTTGACAGCGTACTTTTCAAAAATTCTCATGTTCGGCGTAGTTTTTCTTGTGTCAAGCAGCTTGGTGCTGCTGCCTGCGAAAAGCTGTGCGACCTCGTTTGTATAGGTTGCGATACCGCTCATTCTCTGCAAATAGTTAAGCGCAGTTCTCTCGCCCGAAAGCAGAACTCTGATATCGCCGGTAACGATACCTACCAAGTCTTTATTATGCACACGGTCGCCGTCATTGAAGAAAAAACGAACCTCGGTTGAACTGTCAAGAAGCTCGAAAACTCTTTTAAATACGGGAAGTCCGCAGATAACGCCGTCCTGCTTTGCAATAAGCTCCACAGTACCTTTTTTGTATTCGGGCATAACGGCATTAGTCGAAACGTCCTCGCTTGAAATATCCTCTTTCAAAGCCGATTTAATAAATTCGTCGGCATTCAGCAGCATAGTAATGTTGTTCATTTTAGTTTGTTCTCCTTTGCCTTCTCGATTTCGTTTCTCATTACCGTGGTATAGTCCTCTCTGAGCAGGAAATAATCCTTTTTGGTTTTCAGCAGCTCCCGGTATTTGTTGATAATATCATTGCCCGGCGGCGGGAGTTCTTCCTGCGCAGCAATATTTTTTGCGGCACGTTTGGCAAAAACAAGGCTTTCAAGAAGCGAGTTGCTTGCAAGGCGGTTTTTTCCGTGAACTCCGTTGCAGCTTGCTTCGCCAACCGCATAAAGATCGTCACACGAGGTTTTGCTGTTTGAATCCACCCAAACGCCGCCCATAAAATAGTGCTGAGCGGGAACAACGGGAATGTTGTCTTTTGTTACGTCGTAACCTTGTTCAAGACAGTGCTTGTAAATATTCGGGAAATGAGTTTTGATCTCCTCAACGTCAATATTTTTCAGTGACAGCCAAACGTGGGGAGCGCCGTCTTTTTTCATTTGTTCTCGAATAGCAGCCGTAACGACATCTCTCGGCTGAAGCTCGTCGGTAAAACGCTCGCCGTCGGCATTCAAAAGAACTGCGCCTTCGCCTCTGACGGACTCGGAAATCAAAAAGCGTCTGCCTCTTGTCGAAGCGTAAAGTGTGGTGGGGTGGAT
>CACYDY010000028.1 GCA_902773245.1 uncultured Ruminococcus sp. | reverse complement strand
TGCCCGTGTTAGTCACACTCCAGACCCTCAGTATGCGACACTGCTTGAGAGGGTTGACCGGCTGAAGGAGCAATTCTCACAGTATCGCCCTCGACGAGGCCTACACGAAGGCTTTTCCCCACAGTACCCCGCTGAACGTAAACAAAAAGCGGCACCGGCGAACCGCCGCTGGTGATAACAGGGAGCCGCCGTAGGTGGTGGCGGTGAGCCTCCGTAAAGGAGGGGAGCGGGAAGAAAGATTATCTCCACACAACACAGCGCAGGTAACAAGCACTCTCTCGGTGGGTGGGGTAAAGGGGTAGAATCCACAAATGGAATTTTTTTTTCTCAAAATAGTTGTATGTTTGATTTTTTTTGTATCTTTGCATGTTTTATGTTTAATCGAAAAAGATTGGACAAAATATTGTAATTACTTAAAAATAAATATATAATGTCCGAAGATGGCCCAAGACTCACGATGAATGTTGAGTCCCTTTTTTCAAGAATTGTCCAGAAAAGACAGGAAAAAAGGCTTTCGAAACTCCAAGAAATCTCGGAG
Organism: uncultured Ruminococcus sp.; assembly: GCA_902773245.1. Classification (GTDB taxonomy): domain Bacteria; phylum Bacillota; class Clostridia; order Oscillospirales; family Acutalibacteraceae; genus RUG592. The sequence goes on along the minus strand of CACYDY010000028.1, from coordinate 1,986 downwards.
GAGATAGACCAATTGATAGCGAATAATGCACAAAATGACAACGCCAATTCGTCTAAAACTTTTACCGAGAGAGAACTCTTATACTATCTTTATTTAAATCCAACGGGCAAATATGATGTTGATATAATGAAATCCCCCATAGCGCAGAGTTATTTTGAGGTGGGAATTCTAACCAAAGGTGTTAGTGATGGTATGGAATCGCAGTATCGGCTCACGTCCCTTGGTCGTGATCAGATCAAGAATGCGCTAACCTTAGAGATGTTAAGTTAGTACATTTGTTCATAAATGTACTATGTCTTGCCAGATGAGATTGTTTGGGGGACGTTAGTGTATATTAATTAGTGTTTTTCTATGGGGAGATGTGTTTTTTGGTATCCAGTTATATATCATTCTCCGCTAAATGAGCGTTTTCGCCGTTTTGAGACGGAACAATGTGTTTCTGACTTTGGTAGCGCGACAGCGTTTCTAAAGATAAGTATTCTAAAAAAAAAGAATGAAGCTTCCATAAAAGACGCTCAAAAAGACTGCAAGCTCATAGAGAGGCCTATTACTATTGAATGCTACAAGAAGGAATCGGATGGGACGCAGACCCCCATCTTTACAAGTTTTAAATTAACGTATAAAAATCATTCCCGTAACGGAATGGTTGTATATGAATATGACGAGCCGAAGGATTACCCGAAAGAAAAAGCAACTCGTCCTTTTGAAGAGTTTTTTAAAGAGGTATGTTATCATCATGTAAAGTCTCTTTTCCACAATCATGAAGTCCAAAGCGATAGAGATAGTGGTCTGAAGGCATACATAGCCCAAGGTGATTTTGACATTAATTCAATCAAAGATAATAACAACGAAGCCCTTTGTTATTACCTCAAACAATACGAGAGCGTTTTTTCGGAATATGCAGAGATGATCTCTGGACGTCTGGAAAAACATGATGCTATAAATCTTAAGTTTAAAGATCGGTTAGGTCTACGAGATGATAGCGGAGGTATGCAGAGTTACGTAGACTTGGTGCAGTATGGGTGGAAAGAATTTAAGCAATGGTACAATGATCCGCAAAAAAAAGATGAGGTTAAAACACTCAAAAAAGATATATTGAAATATTCGTTGTTATTGCATCCTCACAAAAATAAAATCAGTTATGAGTTAAAGTCATACGGCGAGCGTTTAAAAATTATTTTAGATCGAAACGGCAAAAAAGAAAATGTAAAGCCAGAAGTTAAAGAATTAGAAAAAAGTAAAATTGATGCAATCAATGAATATTATCAAAGGCAAGTAAAACGTTTGAAGGATCAACCAAACCTTAGATTTTATCGTTACGAATTAGAGCCACTAAACACGCTTCTCAATAATACTGAGATAGATCTCGGTATATATAAGCCTGTCTTTAACCCTTTGTATTATTGTATGCCACGCGTATATGCTCATCGTTGTTTGAAAAATCTAATCCGCAACAACGCCAAACTTACAAAGGAAACCCGTAAAGAAATATGTAAATTATGTGAAGGTGCATCCACTGAGTACGTCTATTGTAAAACACTGCTGGAGTCCCGTTACAATTGGAAAATCAAGAAAGACAACTATAATGAAGAAGAGCTTGATGACAGAAGGACGGCATTAAATATCAGGAATGCCATCCGATACATAGAAACAGCCAAATACAGATGTTCTAATTCCCAAACCGATAGCACACATTTGATTTTGAATAATGCAGATCGAGTGAGCAAAGTGGCTATGGGAATAGCGTGGATAAGTCTTATTGCTTCATTAATAAGTTTGATACTTGCTATATGGAATCCATCCAACAAGTCAAAAGAAGAGCCTAATGCCACTCCTGCTAAAACTATGGAATCCACTACGAAGTGCGATACAGTGTTACAAGATAATACACTTAATCATATTTTAGAGTTGAAAGATAGATATGGTGACAGAGGCACACAACCGAAAGATGCGATAGTATTCCCTTATTTTTGAGAGATTTGAATA
>CACYDY010000027.1 GCA_902773245.1 uncultured Ruminococcus sp. | reverse complement strand
TCGTTATTTTCGGTTGTGCAGACAGCAAGAACAGAACCGTCGTCGAGAGATATAACGTCTGTTATCCAAACAGGGTTTTCAGTGCCGAAAAGCTTTGCGGTTTCGCCGCTCTTTGTCTGACCGATCTCTGTTCCGTCAAGATTCCAGAGTGAAAGGCTGCCCGACGAGGTTACAACAATGCTGTTTTGGGTTTCTGTCATTGAGTTGATCTTATTTCCCGAGATTTTGTTGTCTGTCAGAGCGATCTGATTTCCGTCATAGTCATATACGGCAACACGCTGAGTGTTTTTGCCGTCGTCAAAGTTTCCTCCGACAAGAATGTGATTGCCGACGAATTCAACGTCTGTTATTTTGTTGAACGGGGAGTCCTCGTCGTCGGTGTTTCCGAGATACCAGTCTTCTGTGTCGCTGTCGGCATATTTTTTCAAAGCGCCGTCACTCAGACAGTTGAGTCCGAAATTCATCACCTTAGACATTGCAAGACTGCCTGTCAGGTCTATTTCGGAAACGGTCATGTCATCGTTCAGAATTGCGGCATTGAAGCTTTTGTTGCTCAAATAAATGTTGCCGTAAACGTCGGAGTCGATTTTGTCATATTTTGACGGCAGTTTAATATCGTCGCCCTTGACGGCTGCTCCTTCGCTGAGAGTATAAGTGTGAATAGTCTTGTTGTCGAGAATATATACGGTGTTTCCCACAACTATACTGTCGAGCTTTTCCTTGTCTGAAATTTTCATGCTTTCGTCAAGCGGAACAAGCTCTGCTTCGACGGTTGTTCCGCCTATTTCTATTGAAGAGGGTTCGGGTGAAGTATTTTTGTTTTCGTTGTCATCGTTGTTGTTTTCGGTGTCGGTATTTTGTTCCGCCTCCGATTCGAGTTTAGATTCCTCGGCGATGTCGGTATCGGTGGTTTGGAGTTCTTTGACGTCGTCGGTATCGATTTTTGATGAATTTTTTTCTATAACAGTGTCGGTGTCAGTTGTAATTCCCTTTTCGTTGGCAGTATCGGTGTCTGTATGGACACGGGTTTCATCGTTGGCTTCGTCTGTTCGTGAAGCAGTCTGACAACCCGCCATTGAAGAACAGATCGACAACATCAGGATCGAAACAAGAATTTTTTTTTTCATTATAGTAATATCCTCCTTATATCGGTTTTAGAAAAACCTTTAGGCAAAAATTCGGCAGTATTTTTTAGTTTAGCCGTCTGTGAGCCGGGACGCTGTCCCTGAACCATGCAAAACTTTAATGAGTTTCGCCTTGCTAATAATTAATGCAATTTCCAATGTCTGTTACTATATCTTTTTTTGCCTCTATTAGTATTTGCGTGGATTGAGGATATTTATTCTTGGTTTATAATACATAATTTTCATTTTTTTAACAAAAAAACACCCGACCAAAATTTATCCGATCGGGTGAAGAGTTTTATTAGAAATTCATAACAATAAAGCAAGCTGCCGCCATGCTCGCAAAATCGCCCAAGAGCGCACATGGAATTGTGTAACCTGTGTTTTTTATTTTTGCCGCCGAGCAGTAAACCGCTATACAATAAAAAGTAGTTTCGGTAGAACCCGTCATCACGGCTGCCGCCTTTGAAACGAGAGAATTTGCGCCATTTTCCCTGATGATCTGATCAAGCATGGCAAGCGATCCGCTGCCGCTGATCGGTTTTAAAAACAGGAGAGGAACGTTTTCCGACGGTATTCCCAACAAATCCGACAATGGTGAAAAAACACTGCAAATCAAATCCAATGCTCCGCTTGCTTTGAGCATACCGATTGCCGTTATCAGTCCGATAAGCGACGGCGCAATGGATACCATGGTTTTGAGTCCGTCTGCTGCTCCGTCTGTGAAGCAGGAAAACATCGGAACTTTTTTTGCAAAACCCGTAGTTATTATCAGTAGGATTATTACCGGCATTATTAAATCTGTTGTCATATTATTCGATCCTCAAAGCTTTCGTTTTTTGGGGTAGAAGATGTTCACTGCGCACAACGCCGCAGACAGTCCGACTATTGACGATATCCAGATCGGTACAATAATATCGTTTGGTCTGCTGCACCCGGCAGACAGCAGTACGGATATTATCATCGTTGGCATAAGCTGAAATGAAGCAGTGTTCAATATCATGAAGGCTGCGGTGCTTTTTGTTGCGGTGTGGGGTGGGACGGCGGATTCTTCTTTGACAATTTCCTGCATTGCTTTAATTCCCAACGGAGTTGCGGCATTTCCAAGTCCGAGAAGATTTGCCGTAACATTTGAGCATATTGCGGTGAAAGCTTTGCCGTTTTTGTCGAGATTTGGGAAAAGCTTTGAGAGAACGGGAGAAAGAAGTTTTGCGGCAGCTTTTGCCGCCCCGCTTTTTTCGGCTATTTCCATAATTCCGCTCCAAAGACAAACCGCCCCCGTCATGCTGATGACAAGCTCAACCGCTTCACCGGCTGAGCTGAGGATAGAGCTGCTCAGCTGCGATGTGTTATTTTGAAAAACTGCGCAGATTATGCTTATTATTATCATTCCGGCCCAAATATAATTCATCATATGTGCATATACGCTCCCAATTTTACCATTTTTTTGTAGAAAAGGTTGACAATTGCCAATTATTGGTGTATTATATTAAGAAACAGCCTGATTTTGGAATGTCAGCTTTGTTTTACACCGATACTTCGTATTGTCTGTCCGTGATAAATTCTATTCGCCCAATGACGGATTTATGAGCGTTTTATCGGCTGAATTTAAAAAGTATAGGAGAGTGAGCTTTATGAAAAGAGCAGGGGATCTGTGTAAAATTGATAATCTCGGAAGAATTGTTATTCCCGTAAGATTGAGAAGAAAGTTCGATATGAAAGCAAACGATGCGCTTGAGGTTTTTACCGAAGATGACAGGATCATTCTGCAAAAGTATATTCCCACTTGTGTTTTTTGCTCTGAGGAAGAGAATTTGATCGAGTTTGGGAAACATTATGTTTGCAGACAATGTATCGGAAAAATATCGAATATCGGATAACTTTATTGCCCAAAAGCCGTGATTTGTTGGCTTAATTTTGAAAAAATTTCAATTTTTGGAGTTTTTTGTGTTTGTATCGGCATATTGTGTAAAAAGTGTCGAAAAAATTTGTTAGCAATTTACAATAAATAAATTATAGTTAATAATTGAAAAAGTGTAGAAAAAATGTTAAAATATTAAGTATGATGTCGGCAACTTGCATAATCAAGCGTGATGTCACAGCCGTGTTCGGCTCGGTGCGGAGAGGTCTTTTGACTGCCGCCGCAGCGGCTTTTTGAATAACGGCATGACGTTGTACTGCTGCCGTATCCGCTTTTGTTTTAACATTAAACACCAAGGGGTTTATATGTTTTTGTCATATCGGTTTCGTTTCTCTGAGCGATACCGGTTTGGCATATGTTTTCGCTTTTGCAGTTCGGATCTGCGGCGGGAACAGTATTAGGAGGAAATAAAGTGGATAAGGTTAGAATAAGGAAATTATTATGCTGTATTGTTGCCGCTATAACTATGATAACTCCGTTTTGCGGCACGCTTGCGGTTTCTGCCGAGGAGGACGACGGTTGGGGCGAATATGAATCGCCGACCGATCAGTCGGAGAGCGAGGACTCAAACGGCGAGAGCGGCGGGGACGCCGACGCTGCGGAGGAAGATACAGTGGAGGAAGCTTTGATGAGCTCAGTGGCAGAATTGGACAAATTGGCTTACAGCGGTGATGACTTGGGTGCGGTTTATTCAAAGGAGTCTACCGTTTTCAAGGTTTGGTCGCCGACAGCCGAAAAAGTTCAGGTGTTGATTTATGCAACGGGAAGTGACGAGGAGAACAACAGCAAGTATATTTCCTCGACCGATATGACTTATGACGAATCAAACGGAGTTTGGACGGCGGAAGTCAAGGGCGATCTGTTAAATAAATACTACACCTATTTTGTTTATAACGGAAAAAAAGGAAAAGAAACCGTTGACATCTATGCAAAAGCGGCAGGCGTTAACGGCAACAGAGGAATGATAGTCGATCTCAAGTCGACAGATCCTTCGGGCTGGGAAAATGATCGTCACGTAAGTGTTGAAAATCAGTCCGATGCGATCGTCTGGGAGGTTAACGTAAAGGATTTTTCAAGCGATCCGGCTTCCGGCGTAAGCTCTGAAAACAGAGGAAAATATCTTGCGTTCACGGAAAACGGCACTACGGTAAATTCCGAAGGCGGACTTACCACGGGAATGGAATATCTTAAAGAGCTTGGAGTTAATTACATTCAGCTTCTGCCGATTTTCGATTTCGGTTCGGTTGACGAAGCTTCAAGCGAGGATCAGTTCAACTGGGGCTATGATCCCAAAAACTACAACGTTCCCGAAGGCTCGTATTCGAGCAACCCTTATGACGGAAACGTCAGGATCAACGAGGTAAAGCAAATGGTTCAGGCTATTCATAACAACGGAATGGGCGTTGTTATGGACGTCGTGTTTAATCATACATACGAGGGAGCCAGGTCGTGGTTTAATATCACCGTTCCCGATTATTATTACAGATTTACAGGCAGCGGCACATGGTCGAACGGTTCGGGCTGCGGAAACGACACGGCTTCGGAGCATTTGATGTTCAGAAAATATATGATAGATTCCGTTGTCTATTGGGCAAAGGAATATCACATTGACGGTTTCAGATTTGACTTGATGGGACTTCATGACGTCGAAACAATGAATGCTATCCGCGCTGCGCTTGACGAGCTTGAGGGCGGCGAAAAAATATTGATGTACGGCGAGGGCTGGTCGCTCGGCACAAACGCAGAGCCGGGAACGATCATGGCAACTCAGCAGAATATCAGTCATATGTCAGACAGGATCGGAGCTTTCAACGACGGGATCCGCGACGGCATAAAGGGAAGTAATTTCAATGCCTCCGAAGGCGGATATATCCAGGGAAGCAAGGGTCAGGCGCAGGTTAAGTCGGGAATAAAAGCCGAGGTAGGGAACTGGGCAAAGCTGCCAACTCAGACCGTGACCTACAACTCATGCCATGACAACTACACATTATGGGACAAGCTCGTTGCAACGAACGGTTCCATGAATGATTATAAACTGAGAAACGAAAAGCTTGTTGAAATGAACAAGCTTGCGGCGGCGATCTCGCTCACTTCTCAGGGAATAAACTTCTTCCAGGCCGGAGAAGAGTTCGCAAGAACAAAGCGGGGCGACGAAAATTCCTATAGATCCTCTTCAAAAATAAACCGTCTTGACTGGCAGAGAAGAGAAGAATTTAACGATATGGTTCAGTATTATTCGGGACTGATCGAGATAAGAAAGAATTTTGCCCCGTTCACTGACCCGAGTGATAAATCGGCTAAGAATATTAAATTTTTGGAAAATCTTCCCAAGGGAGTCATTGCATACACTTTGAAAAACGAGCTGACTTCCGGCACGCAGTGGGAGCAGACAGCGGTTATGTTCAACGCTTCCGGCGAAAATGCCGAGGTGATTCTGCCCGAGGGACTGTCCGATGAGTGGGTAGTTGTCGTAAACGGCGACAGCGCCGGTCTGAGCGGTCTTTCGGTTGTCAAGGAGAATAAGGTAAATGTTCCCGCAAAATCGGCTTTGATGCTTGTTGACAAGAAGAGCTTCGACTCCTTAAAGCTGAAATCAAACAAGGGTACCGTAACTGTGGATCATGTTGACGCAGAGTCGGGAAATGTTATCAAAAAACAAGTGTACTCGGGTCTTATCGGCAATAAGTATTCGATAAGCGCAGATAAGGCGCTTTCCATGGAATATACTTTTCAGAGCGCAGAAGGCGACGTCAGCGGAAAATACTCTGCCGAGGGCGCAGCCGTGACTTTGAATTACGTAAAATATACAGGCACATACGGTTCAGCCGTTATAAAATTTGTAGACAGCGAAACAGGAGAGGAGCTTGCCGAATCGATCGTTCAAAACGGACGCACGGGAGATCGTTACTATACGGCTGAGATTCCCAACATCAAAGGCTATGCTCTCGATCTTACAAATCTGCCGAACAACGGCGCCGGGAAGTACACCGACGGCAGCACGGAGATAGTGTACAAATTTTCTCCGATCGAGAACGAATCGGTTACCGTTCATTATTACAACAGCAACGGCTGGGAAGATCTGACTCTCTATGCTTACGGAAACGGCACTCAGAATGCAAGCTCGACAAAAGAGCTTTTGGGAGCCTGGCCGGGCGCGGCTATGAAAGACGACGGCGACGGTTGGTGGTCTTATACCATTGCGTCGAGTGATCTCAAGGGAATCGGCGGCGTTCGTGTTATCTTTGCCAACGGCAACGCTCAGGATCCGCTCGCAGGCAATGAGGGATATCTTGTTTCGGGCGAGGTTTGGATAAATAACGGAGTTATTGCTGACAAAAATGACAAGGAGAT
>CACYDY010000026.1 GCA_902773245.1 uncultured Ruminococcus sp. | reverse complement strand
TTATTTATCTTTGTGTTGTACCGTCGGTAAGTTTTTAACATCATCGAAGCTCAATGAGGAAAACTCAAAAGAAATTGCGCAGCCGCTTTTATCAACGACTGCGCTCTTTGCTAGGGTGTGTTTTTATACAGACCTGATTGTCTTCGGCAGTATTCCTCCACCGCTTCACGGGGTATCTTCCATATCCTGTTAATTTGAAATGCTTTAATATCCTTGCTTCTTAACAGTTCGTAAAGAGTATTACGGCTCATGTGCATGATCTCACAGGTTTATTCAACGGACAATAGATCGGGGTATTGATTAAAAATCATCGTTCACCTCACATTGTTTATACATCCAGTATTCCGGCGTACTTCTTTTACTGCAGAGGTAGCATTGGCAGCCCTTTTTTGTGTTGTAGGGCTTGCGTGGCTTTGAGTAATGCGGTATACAATTTGTATTTATCAGCTGCTGAATGATTTCTGTTTCGGTTCTCTGATGCAGATAGGCAAGTGTTGTAATACCTGTGCCGGAATAATATGTAACGATTAAATTGTCTATTTCCTTATCTGTCCAGATCTCACCTTCTCTCGTCATTTTTAGTGTTCCGATGTGCATTTCTGATATGATATCAGTATTTAATTTGTCCATGATCAACCAAACCTTTCTTAGTATTTTTACTATTATGTTAGTTGATTTTTCGTAAAGAAAGAGCAATCGCAGCTTATGCTCACCGTCGGAAAATTAGTAAAGCTAGAATAACTAAATCGTACTACACTAAATCTGCAATTAATTCAGCAATCAAAAGGTACAGGAGAGTGCGAAAAGCTTTGGTTAACCTCAGAAAGCTGAACAAGAATACATTTGCTGTTCGCTGCAAACGAAAAAACCGCCGCTCCGTGTGGGGGGCGGTTTGCGGAATTAAGGAACCACTGAAACACTTATTTACCGGAGAAGCTCTGTTCCGCAGCAGGTGATCGAAGCAATATTGTTCGGGTCAAGCGAGTACGGCTTGTTTTCTTCTCCCTCTTTGAAATAATTGAATCTCCATGAAGATTCGTTTTTTCCGTCCGCCTCACCTTGAGTGCTTGAGGCGGATGCGCTTGTGTGAATCTTTGTGCCGTCTTTCAGGGTGATCTCAACGTCGATTTCGGTCGGTACGTTATGGTATTTGTGCCACTCCTCGGGACTCCAATTTGCCGAATTTCCGACGTCGATCCCGTAAGCCTCATACAATCCGAGGTGGCTTGTTTCCGCGTCTATCGTCATTTCAAACGCTCCCGCCCGAATGTTCTTTACCGTCCACTCCGAGTTAAGAGCACTGAAATTATTACCGTTTGCCTGATGGAATGTTTTCTCCACCGATTTGTAATTGAGCGTTACGCCAAGCTTGTAATCCAGTGGGATAGTTGTTTGCGTTGCGGCTGCAAGTAATAACTCGGGATCTTCGGTGATCACAACTATGGTCTGATCTTCGGTAAACGAAGCTCTTTTTTTGTCAATAAAATCGGGGTTATTTTCCATAAACTCAACGACGCCCTTATCCACGCCGACTATGCAGCTGTAAAAAATCTCATCAATACGATATACCGTGGTTTCGCTGTCCCACACGGTAAGTCTTTGTCCTTTTATACCACCCAAAGAGTCGGAATAAGCCGCGTACGCACGCAGCGTTTTTTCATCGATCAATTCATAGATCACACCGTATCCGCCGCCGCGTCCGCCGCCGAACATATCGTATATGAACTCTATATATGCGTTCTCGGTTACGTCCATGTCCGCTCTTACGCTCAGAAAACGGTAATCGGTCTCGGGATCATAATCGTCCAGGAAATTGCCCCCGTCATTTTTTCTGATATCGTATACAGCCATCATCGATGTTTCATCACCCGTAATGCCTATAAAATCGATGTTAAGAGTTTCGCTTTCTATCGTCAGATCCGCTCCGGGGTATATGCCGTTTACCGACTCTCCCGCAAAAAGCGAACCGAATATCGACTTAAATCCGCCTGTTGCCGCCTGTACCGTGACCGTTGCCGCAGCCGTGATCACCGCCGCGACAGCAATGATCGAGAAGATCCTCCGTATGGGAGCCCTCTTCGTCTTTTTTTCTCCTCTGATCTCTTTCATTACCAACTTCTTTACTCTTGCGGCATCTACGCCTGTTTCGGCGAGCACCGTGCTTTCATCAATGTTGACAAGATCGTTCTCGAGCTTATCAAATACAAATGTCTTTTTCATTTTGTAAACCCTCTTTCCGCAAGGAGCGTTCTCAGCTTTTCTCTGGCTCTCTTGATCCTGGATTTGACCGTTTCGCTTTTCATTCCCATTCTCTCGGATATCTCCGTGGAAGATTGGTAGTAGTAATAGTGCCGAATAATGATCTCCTTATCGGGTTCTCCTATGATATCGAGCGCTTCTCTCAGGACCTCCGTGATGATCTTGTTTTCGATCTCGTCCGCCACAACAAGGCCGTCTGCGTAATCGATGTCATCGATATTTGCTGTCTGATGGCGGGACATCGATATGAGCTTATTCTTCGTTTTGTTTTTTGCTATGCAGCATATGTAGCCTTTGATCTTATCCGGTTGGATCTTCTCACGGTTATACCACAAAGTGATGAAGGTCTCGGAGGTAAGCTCCTCAATATCCGCTGTGCTCAAAGAGCCGTTTGCCAGATTGTACACGATCGTTGACACCAGCGGTGTAAAACGGTCGATTATTGCTTCCAGGGCAGTTTCGTTGCCCTGCATTAGCTTTTCCGCAAGTATTTCAAGTGACATTATTTTCACCGCCGTTCAAAATTGTTAACAGGTATTTTCGCATGCCTTTTGATGAATCATCAAGGGCTTTTAAAACCTTTTCAAGTACTTTCACTATTAATAACAACGCAGCACGCCGTTCGGGGGCATGGATTTTTAAATTTTTTTGTTTTTTTGTGATATTCTGCCGACGGGCATGACGGCAGCGGAAAGGAAAACGCTTTGCGTTTTGATTTTAAGGAGCCACTGAGTAAATCATGTCCTGCGGACGGAGAACCCGTCTCGCTTGTCTTTTTTTGCCAAATCGCCCTCAAAACCCTTGAAATACGTCAGTATGGTGTTGTTTATCTATGCAAATTGTCAGCCTTGAATGATCCGTTTTCTTGGTTTTCGGACTATTATTTATGCACTATCCACAACTTAAGATAATCAAAGATTGTGCCTTTTATTATGATGATGTGAAGATTTTCGTGTGTTTTCATAT
>CACYDY010000025.1 GCA_902773245.1 uncultured Ruminococcus sp. | reverse complement strand
GGTTACCGCCGCTGTAATAAACAACATTCGCTGTCGGATATTTGCCTCCGATCAGGAAATAGGAACGGTTATCATCATCAACATTATAAATAACCCTTTGGGTCTGAACAACTTTTGCCGGTTCAACGGTTACATAAAACTTTGTTTTATAAACCCTTCCGTCATCTGATGTGTACTGTGCATCCAATTCTACCTCATCGGAAGCATTATTGACACCGTTTGGTACAATAAACTTCGGCTGTAAATCAGTATGAATAAGCTTGGCAAACTCCGATGGATAAACCGTTTCCTCGGAACCGTCATCGTAAATCAGAGTGAGGGTAAGATCATCTTCCTTGTCGATAGTGTATGTCGAATCGGGATCTTGAAGATTGATCGGAATAAAATCTTTGTTGTAACGGACATTTATACCCGTTATTCTCTTTTCAACAGGGATAATGTTCGTTGTACACGTCACATGATTAAACTTATCAAAGGCTTTCAGTTTGTTTTCATACTTTACCTCGAACTTTTGCGGAACATTATCGTTCGACGTTAAAGTACAGGTAAAAGTATTATCCGAGCTGTTTTTACTGTAAAACGTCGTGGTTGTTCCGTCGGGTATTATGTCGGAACCCGACGTTTCGATCTTATACCGGGACACTTCGATCTCTTCAATTTTATAAGTTCCCGCAGGAACGGAAAACTTTACAAAATCAGATTTTTTATCGGCGGAAAGCTGAACATTTTTTATCCACTGTTTGCCGCCGACAGTATCCGTCACCTTAAAGATGAACGTCGGATTTCCGAATTGCGGCAAAGCTTCGTCGATTTCTTTATCTACCTGTATTTCACACATCATTATAGGATCGTAGCATTCCAACTCCTGCAATGTCATACAGTTTGCACCGTTTATGGTAAATCTCACTTTGTCTGCTCGGGAATATCCGCTCGGAGCCGTTATTTCTTCAAGATAATACGAACCCCACGGAATATTTATGATTGTAAACATGCCCTGTATATCCACATTCACCTGTGACTGAACTACGGACTTTGTTTTATAATCATACGTTCCGGTCGTGAGTCCGGACATCATGATGTTTCCGTCCTTATCACACAGATTAAAAACAGCTCCCGAAAGCAGCACTTTATTGGGATTGTTTAAGTCTGCTTCTCTGTATTTTCTTAGAACCACAGTACCCGGTGTTTGATAGTTAACTGCTTTGACTTCCTGAGTGATATCAACGTTTGAAAATGTGATTTTAAATGTCTCGGGAGAATAAGCAACATTGTTTTTAGAGTAACCCGTCACAGCCTTGGTTTCGACAAAGTAATACTCTCCCCAACTCAAATCGCCGACAATCGGAGTTTTTCCGTCAGCACCGGTTCTTATGGCAGTTCTGTAAAGAGTATCATCGGGGTCTGAGGAAGGTCTGTTTTGCACGTTATCTCTAACACCGTTTATTTTGTAGAGGTCAAATACCGCACCCGAGATCGGTGCGTCAGTGTTAGACATCTTTTCAAGACGAGCCGAACCTGTTTTTTGAATGTCGGTCTGAGTAAACAAAAATGTCTGACCAACGGTAGAGGCATCAAGAACAACACTTTTCGGATTTATATTGGCAGAAAGTTCATAACCTTTCGGTGCAATTATTTCCTGAAAACGGTATTCTCCGAATTTTAAACCGTCAACTGTAAGTTCTCCAACAGCATTTGTTGAAAGATCTGTTCGCACGTTCTCCCAGTATTCGTCACCGTTTTCGTCAAAACACTTTTTCTGTACATTGTACCATGCACCGCTCAATGTGTTGTTGGGATCAAACGCATCTGACTTTTTAATTTCAATTGATGCAGTAAGCTCAGTATCATACTGTTCTGCTTCAACCTTAAGTATACTGTTTTCTTCATCAAAATTGGAACGCTGCAGTGAAAAATACACTCTTTTGTTGTTAATATCATAGCCTTGAGGCGCTTTTGTTTCTTTGAAGTAATAAATTCCCCATGGCATTCCTGTAACAGTAAATCCATTCAAGCCTGTCACAAAGGTACTGTTCGTTGCATTAGCACCCGTCGCATATACATAGTTTTCGTCGGTGTAAACCTTACTGCCGCTCGATGTATACAGTTCATACTCTGCACCTTCAATATCAGTTACCGTACTGTCGTCGAGATCCCTTTTATGGAACTCAACACTGCCTTTAAATCTGCTGTTCGTAACTTCTACAACAGTAACCTTTGGATCGGTGGCAGCTATTTTCATAACGGGAGCCAGCTCATAACCTAACGGAGCTTCGGTTTCTCTTAGCCAAAAATCACCGGTATAAGGCAGATCAGCCTCGATCTCACCGAAGATATCTGTTACAAGGTCGACAAATTCATCTACAGGCTGAGTGCAATTTGCATCTTTATATAAAGTAAACTTAGCGCCCTCAAGTGCTGCCTTAGATTTTTCATCAATCTTCTTTATCTTAAGACGAGGACGAGTTTCCTTCAAAATAACGTGGGTCACGGTTGATTTATATTCATTTGTTATAAATTCATCTGATCCGCTCAAAGGGCTTTGCTGACATACAGTTGTATAGTAGTTTTTAGCATATTTATCAAGATATTGTTCCGTCTGAGCATTTTTGACGGGGGTTTCCATATTTACTAACACAGTTGCAATACCCTCAAGACCGCTAAATTCTTCCTCGGGGTCGATAGCTACAGCTATCGTTCCAACTTGATCTCCGTCAATCGGAGTCCAAATACTTCCGTTTGAATTCATCGTTTTCCAATCAATGCTATTTTGATGAAGAAGGTCGGAATCCTTGAATGTATCTGCTGTCAGATCCTGCATATCGGTTGTATAATAAACAGTAAAATTATCAAAACCCATGTCAAATAAACCCGATGTATCAACACTCAACAGTTTACCTCTCCACTGTGAGTCAAGAGCAACCGTCGTTTCGCTGCCGTCATAATCATAATATTTTACGCTGCCTTCTTGCGGCTCAATAGTATCGTACATTACAATATTCTTGATTGGGTTTTCACCTATTAGAAAATCCAGCCGGTATGAATATTTGGACTTTTCCGAATTGTCTGATTCTCCGTTTTTAAAGTCTACTCTTACAGCTTCACTCATGTTTTGGGCATATACATATCCTGTTGAATATGCTGATTTAACAAACTTTTCGGAATCTTCTCTCCATTCTTTCAGCTGACTGTCAATACTTGATTTTGCCGTTGAATGTGCAATAATCTCGTTTTTGTCATTATTGCCGTCAAGATCGAGTATATCCTTCATCTGATTCTTAGCGGATATTTTCTGAACGCCTTCATCGTGAATCATAGTATAGGAATGAGCAATAAATTCAAGCGTCGCTGATATTACATAATCAGCTGCCGTAAGATACACAGGATACTCCAAGGAAACCTCTGCACCGGTCAGTATGTCAATAGGATCATCCGAAAAGTCAAAATCAGCAGCTATATACTTATTACCGTCACCGTCGGAAAAAGTCCTGAAAGAAAGGTTGTTTTTGAAGTCCGAAGCAGTTAACTGCTTTCCTGATTCGACCACACTTCCGTCATCATCAAGCGCAGCCAAGCTAACACCGCTTGCATTTACCTTAACTTTACTCATATCGCCAATGTACAGTCCCGACGGAATACGAGTGTAAACCGAAAATTTCTTTAAAGGACCGCCTTCGTCGGCACTGACCTTGCCCTTAGTTGTGACCGTGGACTCATATCTTGTGCCGGAAGCATTTTGTTGAAACTCCGAAAACAAAGTTTCCGAATCCAGATTGGTAGTCGGACACTTCAGCATAATGGTAGAATAGGCTCTATACAAATACTGACGGTGTACTTCAGTATCGATGGGCATTATATAATCATGAAAAAAGCCCTGATAATGGTCTTCACTCATGGCGGCAAAGTTGCCGTTTCTGTTGCTGCTAACGTCAACATCCGCATAGTTGATCATTTTCATGTAACTCAGGTTAAGAATTTTTCCGTTTTCAGCCTTGATCTGATCATTTTCAGGCTTTAGTTTTTCTTTTTCCCAGTCGAATTTTATATCTGCGTCTACGTCAACTATCGGATAAAAGCTGTGATATACATTCTTAATATCAACATAAACAGCCTTGGGATAGACGCCCTCGCTGTTTGGCGGAAGTATTATGTTGCTTCCGGTCTTGGTATTTCCCGAAGCACATAATGTATAGCTGCTGTAGGGTGCGTCAATCTCGTAAGAAACATATACATCATAAGGAAAACTGTTGTTATAAGCTTTTGTGCCGGGTACACTTGAATCAAACGTTACATAAACCCTGCGAAACGAATACTCATCTTTCTCAAGACGGCGCAGTAAACCGCTTTTCAGTTCGGTAAACAACATATCGTCACCTTGGATAAAACTGAATTTCTGATTTTCTCCGGGGAAGCTTCCCTTGGGAATAAGATCTGCATTCGATGAATCTCCGGCTCCGTCACCCGAGCTGTTTACGACGGATTTCGCATTTTTTGAAAGCGAATTTCCCGAAGCCGCAGCGCTGTAATTCTTCTCAATACCGCCTTTCAGACGAAACTTGACCGTTTGACCGTCATAAAAATAATTTATCAAATTGTAATCATCGTGAGTCAGATTTCTTTTTCCGTGCCAATAGTTATCACTGCCGTATTCAAAGTCGTAAATAGTAAGATTAGCAGTGCTGTTTCCGATCAGATTTCCTCCGTCAAGTTTATATTCTTCATTGTCCAAAACAGACTGTTTTTCATCATTGTACAACGGGATCAAACGAGTTGTAACTCCTATGGTGTTGGCATATATTTTGTCGGAATCTATGCCAAGAATAAAATCCTGCATAAGTCTATTCTCAAATGCGTCACTTTGACTTATGTTTCCTTTATGATCTTTGAATTTATAAAAACCATAAACCGTTTCGCCCGTTGCAGGATCGGTTATATAACTTAATGCTATTGGCGTACCATCTATATTATAAGCGACTATGTCGTTATTTTCAAAATCAATCTTTTTATCTTCATTGGTACTGTTGACTATCTCCAATGCTACAAAATAATCCGATTTATACAGCCCTCTTGCCCTCATGTTATTGGAAAAAGTGGAAACATATTTATACCACACATAATTCCTTAAATGACCGTTTTCGTCCAGTTCATTTTCAGGGTTGTTCTCACTTCGGTACGTTTTAATCGATTCATACTCGCTACCGGAAATAATCTGAGGGTCGATAGATACATCGTATATATCTCTTTCCGAATGATACTCAAATCTAAGCGGAGGCATTTTGATACTGTCTGTGCCTGTCGAGAAAACAGGATTAGACACATAAGTATAACCGTCTGCTGCATCTCTGCTGTTAATTGACCACTGCATCTGAAAACCGCCGGATAACGACTGGTTTTCCGCTATTTCGTTTTTGTAAATGAATGTATATACGTCGGTTTCGGAGTCATATTCAAGATTCCAGTCACTGTTTAGTTGCGTTGTTGTTGTCTGAGCTTTTATCTTTCCGCTTCGTTTGATTTGATCAATGCCTTTTACAGTGAACTTAATCTCGTTAGGATTATAAGTTTTGACAGCTTGCCGGAGAAAATAGGTGAATGTAAGCTTAAAGTTTACAACCTTGTTATCGACAGCATTGCAGATCAATGTCTGATCCTTGCTTTCACTCCAAGTTGCCTGAACAGTCCAGTCATCAAGAAAGTTTGTGCCTTCTTCAATTTCCTGATTTTCAGAGCTTTGTGTTTTGGAATCGTCGTTATTGGCGTCGGCAACAGCCGATATATCTACAGATGTAAAAAGCAAAGATATTATCAATAAAAAAGAAAAAACTCTGCGAATCATCGGAAAATTAAGCTTTCTCATCATCTTTTCCCCTTTCCTTGAGAATTTATCGCTGTGATCATTGGTTCAGCATTGTGTATATTTCTTCCAATTTTTCTTTTGATAAATTGGTTTTTGAATCAATATTTTTTAGATAATCCGCCTGTATACCCAAGGCGTCGACCTTTATGGTCTGAATCTCGGAATCTCCCAACACATCGGTTATGACATTTTTCATCTGCACCTTGTCAAAAATCGCATCTGTAGTCTGTCCTGTTGATATTGCACTATTATAGCCAAACACATATGTGCGAGTGTCCGATAAATATACAGTATCCCCTTGGGGGGTGGTTTCAATCCCATTCTCCATATTTTCAAGACGTATCCAATGATCTTG
>CACYDY010000024.1 GCA_902773245.1 uncultured Ruminococcus sp. | reverse complement strand
AGACTTACATAACAACGGTACAGAAGTATCTGAAACTACGGATATGACAATTCGTGTTGACGGGTATATTGTTTGTTTTTATCTTCTGCCGAGAAAATCTGTTCAGTTTGAAAATCATTATCCACAACTTAAGAGTAGAGTGAATGTATGCATGGTTCGGGGCGTCAGCCCCGATAGGCGGCGGGCGAAGCCCGCCAACCTTTAGCCCCCTTTCCCTTGAGGGAAAGGGGGTTGGGGGTATGGGTGACGTCAATAACTGTTAAATAAAACCAAACCTTTGGGTCGACAGGAACAAATCCTTAAGTTGTGAACAGTGGATATTTTAATAAAGAGTTGGGATATCGCATTCCGGTATTCCGAAAACAATGGAGGAATAAAAAATGGAAAAGACTGTTCAGATGTACGAAGGCAAGGCTAAAAAGGTTTTTGCAACCGACGACGAGAACCTTTGTATCGTATCCTATAAGGACGACGCAACCGCAAATAACGGACTTAAAAAAGGAACCATTCTCGGCAAGGGAGTTATCAACAACAGAGTTACCAACCACCTGATGAAGCTCGTTGAAAGCAAGGGTGTTCCCACTCATTTTGTTGAGGAGATCAACGACAGAGAAACTGTTGTTAAAAAGGTTTCGATCGTTCCGCTGGAGGTTATCGTAAGAAATATCGCAGCAGGCTCGCTTGCAAAAAGACTTGGTCTTGAAGAGGGTACAAAGCTTAACAAAACAGTCTTGGAATACTGCTATAAGGACGACGCTTTGGGCGATCCTATGGTAAATGAATATCACATTCTTGCAATGGACTATGCATCAAAGGAAGAGCTTGACACGATCGCAAAGTACGCTTTTGCGGTAAACGACATTCTTACCGAGTACCTCAAAGAGGTCAACATTGAGCTTGTTGATTTCAAGCTTGAGTTCGGCAGACTGTCCGACGGCACAATAGTTCTTGCAGATGAGATCTCTCCCGACACCTGCCGTTTCTGGGACAGCGTTACCAACGAGAAGCTGGACAAGGATCGTTTCAGAAGAGATATGGGCGGTGTAGAGGACGCTTATCAGGAAGTTATGAAGCGTTTGCTCGGTGAGTGATAATACGATCGTTAAAGAAAACTTTGGCTAAATTTCGCTTGAAACAGCGAACATGGATCGAAAAACAGGAGAAAATTATTATATGATTACCGATTCCGAAAAACTTCATGAAGAATGCGGTGTGTTCGGCGTTTTCAGCAAAGGAACCGTCAATGTCGCATCGACTGTTTATTACGGATTGTTTTCACTTCAACACCGCGGTCAGGAGGGCTGCGGCATTGCGGTGAATGACAGGGGTGTTATTCACAGTTACAAGGACTTGGGTCTTGTGAATGACGTTTTTACTACGAACGTTCTTAATTCATTTGGCGAAGGAAACATGGCTGTCGGTCATGTTCGCTACGGAACTACAGGGACTAACGACAGAAACAATGTTCAGCCGATCGTTGTTAATCATGTCAAGGGAAGAATGGCTCTTGCTCACAACGGCAACCTTGTAAATTCGGCGCAGCTCAGGGAGCAGCTGGAGCTGGAAGGTTCGATTTTTCACACTACAAGCGACACCGAGGTCATCTCTTATGTAATAACCAAGGAACGCATAAACTGCCCGTCGATCGAAGAGGCTGTGAACCGTGCCATGTACAAAATTGACGGCGCATATTCTTTGATTGTGCTTTCGCCTGCCAAGCTAATTGCGGCAAGAGATCCCAGGGGATTCAGACCGCTTTGCTACGGAGTTACCGAGGACGGAAGATACATCGTGGCTTCCGAAAGCTGCGCTCTTGATGCCGTTGGCGCAAAGCTGATTCGTGACATAAGACCCGGTGAGATAGTTGTTTTCAACAAGGAGGGCATTCGTTCGATCGAAGATCACTGCGGCACAAAGAACGGAGCGATGTGTATTTTTGAATACATCTATTTTGCGCGTCCCGATTCAAAAATCGACGGCTGCAACGTTCACAAGGCGAGAGTCCGCGCAGGAGAGCTTCTTGCAAAGTCGCACCCCGCGGAAGCCGACATTGTTATAGGAGTTCCCGATTCGGGACTTGACGCTGCGATAGGATATGCGAGAGAGTCGGGTATTCCGTACGGCATAGGATTTATTAAAAATAAATATATCGGACGGACTTTCATTTCTCCCGATCAATTGTCGAGAGAGGATAAGGTCAAGATCAAGCTTAATCCTATTTCGGAGGTCGTTAAGGGAAAGAGAGTCGTTATGATCGATGACTCGATCGTAAGGGGCACAACAAGCGAAAGAATAGTCCGTCTTGTTCGTGAAGCGGGGGCAAAAGAGGTTCATGTGAGGATCTCGGCACCGCCGTTTGTCAGTCCGTGCTATTACGGAGTTGACATAGACTCCAAGGAGAACCTGATCGCCTGTAAGCATTCCGTTGACGAGATCGCCCGGATTATCGGAGCCGATTCACTCGGATATCTCAGCCGTGAGGACGTGACGAAGATCGCTGACGGAAGCAGCTGCACAGGCTTTTGCTGCGCTTGCTTTGACGAAAAATATCCGACGAGTATTCCCGTTGGAAATAACAAGAATAAATTTGAACAAGTAATACCGGAAGAAAAAATGAAAACTAAGGAAAAGGGTGACGTGAATGAAGAGTTGCAGTGAGAGCTATAAAGCAGCAGGCGTTGACATTACCGCAGGCTACAAGGCTGTTGAGCTTATGAAAAGTCATATTGCAAAAACCATGACAAGCGGTGTTGTTTCCGATATAGGGGGTTTTGGAGGCTTGTTTGAGCTTGACACAAAGGGAATGGAAAGACCTGTTCTTGTCAGCGGAACGGACGGCGTCGGAACTAAGCTTAAAATGGCTTTCCTTATGGATAAGCATGATACCGTTGGAATAGACTGCGTTGCTATGTGCGTTAATGATATTATCTGCTGTGGCGCAAAGCCGCTGTTTTTCCTTGATTATATTGCGTGCGGAAAGAATGTTCCCGAAAAAATCGAAGCAATTGTCAAGGGCGTTGCCGATGGCTGTGTTCAGTCGGGCTGCGCTTTGGTAGGCGGAGAAACTGCCGAAATGCCGGGATTCTATCCTGTAGACGAGTACGATCTTGCGGGATTTTCCGTTGGCGTCGTTGACCGCAGCAAGATTCTGGACAAGAATTCCGCTGCCGAGGGCGACGTTATTATCGCACTCCCGTCAAGCGGCGTTCATTCAAACGGTTTTTCTCTTGTGAGAAAGGTTTTTGACGTTGAAAGCTCGGACATAAAGTCACCCGTTGCAGAGCTTGGCGGAAAATCTATCGGGGAAACGCTGCTCACACCTACAAAAATCTATGTAAAGCCTATGCTTGCGCTTTTTGAGGAGGTTAAAGTCAAGGCGGTTTCCCATATTACAGGCGGCGGATTCTATGAGAATATTCCGAGAAGTCTGCCGAAGGGCTTCAGCGCAAAGATCAAAAAGAGCGATGTCAGAATTCTTCCGATTTTTGAGCTTATTGCAAAGGTTGGCAATATCCCCGAAAGAGATATGTTCAACACATTCAACATGGGCGTGGGAATGAGCGTTATAGTTTCGAAGCAGGACGCTGACAAGGCGTTGGAGATTTTAAAAGCCAACGGCGAGGACGCTTATGTTGTCGGTGAGGTCGTAAAGAGCGGCGAGGGAGTTATTATTGAGTAATTTGTGTGATAACCCGACTGCCGATGTTTTTCGGCGGAGCTTGTCACTGATGTTCGAAGTTTACAAATGCGGCGGTGAAGCTGTGATATCGGATTCGCCGCCCGTTTGTGTTTTGATATGAAAGTGAGCAATTTTGAAAATTGCGCAGCAAGATTGAAAGAGGGCAGCTAAAAGTGTTTGTCCGGTCTTTTTCAAAAGGCGTCCCGTGGGGGATCGGCGGTTTCCAATGACGGTCGAAATCGCCGAAAAACACCGGCGTTCAGCCCTTTTAGGGGTGAAGTTCAGGTTACGACATAATATTCTCGCCATGCAAGGCGACAGTCAGACAAATCAGCGGTATGAAAAATGGTGAAGCTATGAGTAAAGAAAAAATAAAAATTGCCGTTTTTGTTTCGGGCGGCGGAACAAATCTCCAGGCGCTCATTGACAAACAGAAAAGCGGTGTTGTAAGCAGCGGTGAAATTTCACTTGTGGTGTCAAACAATCCCGATGCGTTCGCGCTTGAAAGAGCGAAAAAGGCAGGGATAAAGACAGCCGTTGTTTCAAAAAAAGAATGCGGTTCTCAGGAAAAATTCGAGGATATGCTGATTGATCTTTTGGAGGAAAACGGCATTGAGCTGATAGTTCTTGCCGGATTTATGAGCATATTGAGCGAGAGATTTACTTCAAAATATCCGAAGAGAATTATCAACATTCACCCGTCGCTTATTCCGTCATTTTGCGGAAAAGGCTTTTACGGTCTTCATGTTCACGAGGCGGCGCTGGAATACGGCGTCAAGATCACGGGCGCAACCGTTCATTTTGTAAATGAAATACCCGACGGCGGTGAGATCATTATGCAAAAGGCGGTCGAGGTCGAGGACGGAGATACACCCGAGGTTCTTCAAAAGAGAGTTATGATCAATGCCGAGTGGATAATTTTGCCGCAGGCAGTTGAAAAGGTGAGCAAAAGCTTGCTTGAAAAGAAATAAACTCAAAGGAGTTATTACAAAATGAACGTATATCAGACATATGACATAGGCGAGCTTATCAGCGGCAATCCTTATGTCGGAAGAGGTATTGTAATAGGAAAAACCCAAAACGGCAAAAAGGCTGTTGCTGCATATTTTATTATGGGCAGAAGCGAAAACAGCCGCAACAGAGTTTTTGTCGAGAACGGCGACGAGGTTATTATTCACCCGTTTGACGCATCAAAGGTTGAAGACCCATCGCTGATAATCTACTCACCGATCAGAAAAATCGGGAACAAGCTTATCGTAACAAACGGTGATCAGACAGATACCGTCTATGATTTTGTCAAAGAAGGAAAAACCTTTGAAGAGGCTTTGGAAACTCGTGAGTTTGAGCCTGACGGGCCGAACTGGACTCCGAGAATCAGCGGTATGCTCACTTTCGGCGACAAGCTCACTTACAAAATGAGCATTCTCAAAAGCGCTGATCTTGAGGGCAGCGAATGCAATCGCTACACATTCTCGTATAACGCTCTTAACGGAATAGGCCATTTTATTCACACATATGTTACAGACGGAAATCCTATCCCGACGTTCATGGGTGAGCCGGAGAGAGTTGCAATTCCCGACTGCATAGATGAGTTCAAGGACAAGATCTGGAACAATCTTAACGAAAACAACAAAATTTCTATCTACGTCAGATACATCGATCTTGAAACCGGTGAGATCGAAAACAGAATGATCAATAAAAATCAGTGATAGATTGAATTATCACCAAAAAACTGAAAGGAACGGTTTGGCAATGGCAGCAAACAAAGAAAGATATATCTCTCCGTTTTCCACGAGATATGCAAGCGAGGAAATGCAGTATGTGTTTTCCGAGAACTTTAAATTTACAACATGGCACAAGCTTTGGATCGCACTTGCAAAGGCTGAACAGAAAATGGGTCTGGACATCACGGACGAACAGATAGCCGAGCTTGAAGCGTACAAGGATATTGTTGATTTTGAAACGGCCGAGGCAAGAGAAAAGGTTGTCCGTCACGACGTTATGTCCCATGTTTACGCTTACGGCAAACAGTGCCCGAAAGCAGAGCCGATCATACACCTTGGAGCAACATCTTGCTATGTAGGCGACAACACCGATGTGATCATCCTCAGAGAGGCTTCCAAAATTGTTCTGAAAAAGTGCGCTCAGGTTATTAAAAATCTTTCGGAGTTTGCGCAGCAGTACAAGGCTTTGCCGTGTCTTGCCTATACTCATTTGCAGCCTGCGCAGCTTACTACTGTGGGAAAGAGAGCTGCTCTTTGGATGTATGAGCTTATTCAGGATATTCAGAATTTGGAATATCAGCTTTCAAATCTGAAGCTTCTCGGTTCAAAGGGTACAACCGGAACTCAGGCAAGCTTTATGGAGCTTTTCGAGGGCGATCAGGAAAAGGTGAAAATGGTCGAGCAGCTTATTGCCGAGGATCTTGGCTTTGAAAAGTGTGTTGCCGTTTCGGGTCAGACTTATTCAAGAAAGACGGATTCGTATTTTCTGGGCGCATTGTCGGGAATTGCGCAGAGCGCTTACAAATTCTCGAACGATATGAGAATTCTCCAGTCGTTTGAGGAGATGGAAGAGCCGTTCGAGAAAAATCAGATCGGTTCTTCAGCTATGCCGTACAAGCGAAACCCGATGAGAAGCGAACGTATCTCGTCGCTTGCAAGATATGTTATCGTTGATTCTCTCAATCCTGCTTTGACAGCCGGAACGCAGTGGTTCGAAAGAACTCTTGACGACAGCGCAAACAAGAGAATTTCGGTTGCGGAGGCATTCCTTGCGGTTGATTCGATCCTTAATATTTACATTAACATAACAAACGGTCTTGTGGTTTATGACAAGGTTGTAACAAGAAGAGTGATGGAAAAGCTTCCTTTCATGGCAACCGAGAATATTATGATGAAGTCGGTCAAAAACGGCGGAAACCGTCAGGAGCTTCATGAGCTTCTCAGAACACACTCTCATGCTGCGGCTGCAAAGGTAAAGCTTGAGGGCGGAAAGAACGATCTGATAGACAGAATTGCCGCAGATCCGGCGTTCCCGATCACAAAAGAGGAGATCGAAAGCGAGCTTGATCCTATTCTTTATGTAGGAAGAAGCGTTGCTCAGGTTGACGAGTTTATCGAGAGTGAGGTAAAGCCTGTTCTTGAAAGACTTTACACGGGCGAGATCACATCGGAGCTTAAGGTTTGATAATTTTATAACCTCGATCCACAACTTAAGAATAGAGTGAATGTATGCAGGGTTCGGGGCGTAAGCCCCGATAGGCGGCGGGCGAAGCCCGCCACCCTGTAGCCCCCGGTTAGTTGGCTACAGGAAGAAAGAATTAAATATGCGGCAATAATGTATATGTTACATATAAAGTAAGGCGGTATTGCCTGCGGTCGCTCGACCGCCCTTT
>CACYDY010000023.1 GCA_902773245.1 uncultured Ruminococcus sp. | reverse complement strand
TAATTAATAAAAACGTAAGCCGTTTTTTGAGTGGTGCGAATCGCTTTGGAAACGGCTTTTTGTACGGAAGAATTTTGTGTAATACTAATTTTTGATAAATAACCACTACCACAATTTTAGGCAGTGCGAAGCTTATTAAAGTTTTTCGCCCGGCTTTTTTCAAAAAGCCGTCGGTTTCGGACTTTAGTATAAGAAAGGAAGTACATATGGCAAAGCTTGTACCGTTGTTCAGCGGAAGTCAGGGCAACAGCTATTATATAGCAAGCTCGGGAAAAGGAGTGCTTATTGATGTCGGCAGAAGTGCAAAACAGATCACAAACGCACTTTTGAACAATAATATAGAACTATCAACCATTCAGGCGATATTTATCACTCATGAGCATATAGACCATGTCAAAGGGCTGAGGGTGTTCGCCAACAGACATTCGATCCCGGTTTTCTCAACACAGGGAACGCTTCGTGAAATGGAAAGACTGAACTATGTTGACGAAAAAACCTCCTGTCATCTTATTCAAAGCGGCGGAGTGGATCTGGATACAATGCACGTTGACAGCTTTCCGATATCGCACGACTGCGCCGAGGGCTGCGGCTACAGAATAACCATGAACGACAGCAGCTTTGCGCTCGCAACCGATCTCGGATATCTTTCCGGCGAGGTCGAACAAGCCATGCTCGGCTGTGACGCAGTGGTGATAGAATCCAATCATGATCTGAGAATGCTTCAGATGGGGCCGTATCCGTATCCTTTGAAAAGACGAATAATGTCCGAAAAGGGACATCTGTCAAATGCTGTTTGCGCAGAGTTTCTTCCTAAGCTGGTCAAGAGCGGTACAAAAAGATTTGTTCTTGCGCACCTCAGCCGGGAAAACAATATGCCTGAGATAGCGTACCGGGAGTCGCTCAACGAACTTACAATAAATTCCATGAACATCGGAGAGGATTTTACTTTGGACGTTGCTCCCGTTGAAACAATGGGAAAAAGCATAGTATTCTGAGAGAAAGCCGGTGGTCGAAATGCTGAAAGTAACCGTTGTGTGTGTGGGAAAGCTAAAGGAGAAGTATCTGAAAGAAGCCGCTGCGGAGTATTCCAAAAGATTAAAGGCTTTTTGCAGGTTTGATATTATCGAAGTAGACGAGGAAAAAGCCCCCGAGTCGCCCAATGAGTCACAGATAAACAACATTCTCAACGCCGAGGGAAAGAGAATACTTGCAAAAATAGACAAATCCGCCAAGATCGCAGCTATGTGCATTGAAGGCAGGCAAATGTCATCAAAAGCGTTTGCGCAATTTTTTTCCGACTCTGCGTTAAGCGGAGTCAGCAGCATAGCTTTTGTGATAGGCGGAAGCTGGGGCTTGTCGGACGAAGTAAAAAAGAGAGCCGATATAAAGCTGTCGATGTCCGAAATGACGTTTCCTCATCAGTTGGCAAGGGTAATGCTGTGCGAACAAATATACAGGGCTTTTTCGATAAATTCGGGAACAAAGTATCATAAATAAAAATATACAAAACAAAAAGGACTGCTTCATACAGTCCTTTTTTGTATAGCTGATCAATGTGGAGTTCCGCTTCTTTTTATGATTATTATAATAATAATTAAAATCGGAAGGAACATGATGTTAACTATGATCATCACAAAAATACCTGTACCGATATCTCTCGGCAGGGTGGTTTCCAAAGGGTTGTCGGGATTGACGTAAATGTCCAGGGTGTCACCGACGTAAACAGGGCTGTTCATCGTGAGGCTGTCGGAGTAGTGCTTACCTTTGTAGTCGTAGTCGACAAATACACGATAGCTGATTTCGGTGTATTCGTCGCCGTCTTCATCGTATCGGATACTTTCTGTTTGGTCAACAAGCTGAACCGTGGAAGAGATCAGATCGTGTGTTTTGGTAATGCCGATGTAGTTGATTGCGCTTCTGGCGGAAATAATATCTACAAAAATAAGCGGGATCACCATAAACATACATATACTCAAAACAGCTCGCTTTGCCCCTTTTGATAGTCTTGTCGATGTGCGGTTGTTTTGTTGATATTGCTGCTGATACTGCTGAGGGTACTGCATAGGATACTGCTGTTGGTATTGCCGGGGATATTGATTGTTGTAATTCGGCGTGGGGTTTACGGGATACTCAACGTAGTCTACTACATGGGTCGCATTCTGATACATGGCGTTCTGCATGGACTGTTCGAGATTGTGGTATGACTGCCTGAGCATTCTGTACTGTTTTTTTATTTTTAACACAACAGTCAAAATAATCGACACAAAGGCTAACAATATTATCAGCCCGATCGTCCCTTTGGGCAGCACTCCGGGGTAGGTTTTATTAAAAAAGTGAGAACCGACCGAAAGAGCTGCTGCGGTGATAATAATAAGTGTTATCGGCTTTTTTAAGCCCAGTCCCGAATTTTGAGGGGCAGAGGGTGAGCTTGGGGATCTGTTTTGATGTCTTGTTCGTGGGGTACTCATGCGCAATTACCTCCTTGAAGTAAGTTTAAGCTGATTTGTTTTGTTGGTAATGATATAGAAGACAGATCGACATCTTCGTAATTTAATTATAGTAAATTGTGCGGAATATGTCAATTGTTTCTGTAAAGCGGGCGGGCACACGCCCGCAGGTAATGCCGCCAAATATTTTGTAACGGTTAGTAGGCTTCCGCTCGGCGGCTGCCTACTAAAATTATAC
>CACYDY010000022.1 GCA_902773245.1 uncultured Ruminococcus sp. | reverse complement strand
TTATATTCTTTTATTTTATATATTTCCTTAAATAAAAAAATTCTATTTTTGTTTTTTTTAACTATTCTGTTTATACTTGTCACTTTTATAACAAATTACACATTCTTTTATTTTACAAAAAATTTGCTGTCAGCCACGTAATGCACCCTTCGGCTGACAGCACTGTTATTATTTTTTCGAGGAATATCTCAAATTAAAAAGATATTCTCTGATTTTGTTTCCCATATTTGTTTTTTCTCTGTTGTTATTTTTATCCTTCCCGAAACCATAGCTGAATTTTGTTATTCTTCTCATGAGGTGTTTTTGAGAAAAGCTCAGACCCTCCGCAACGCTCCGTGCCCGCTCGAGCATTTCCGAGTCATGATCGGTTATACGTTTTTTCATTTGTGCGGGGGTAGCCGCAATAGCCTGATAAACCGACTCTCCTCTCTCGGTGAACTCCTTGTTTGCATTTTCGATCTTTTCAAGAAGCGAGTTCAGGCTTGCGTTGGTAAGAGCAAAATCTGCTCCGAATATAAATACCAAAATCAAGGCTGCCGTTTCAAAAACTATTTCGGGAACAATGTTTGTCGCCATATTTACAGCCGGGAAAATATAGTAGGAAAGAACAACTCCTGCCACCCCCCAGAAAAGACTTGCCACAAGACACACTCTTCCGTTTATGTTAAGCTTGAAATTACTGTAATCCCACCATCTTGCATGATAAAAGGTTTCGAGAGTCCACGATGTTGCATACTCCACCAATGTGCTGCCAACCATACATACAAAAAACAGCCTTGGCGGGGTCATACTCGCACTTGAAAAAATAGGTATATACTCAAGAAGAAACTGTAAAAACAATATGCAAAATCCGTAGATCGGACAGATTGGTCCGAAGAAAAAGCCTCTGTTTTCAAAGTATTTGTATTCAAATGGTGTATAAATCATCTCCCACAGCCATCCAACAAAGCTGTAAATCATAAAAAAAACAATTATTTGCGAAATACTCATAAATCACCCATAATTTCTTTACTGAAGCAAACACATTAGCATTTGCCGTCTGTCCGCAAGCTTCATTCCAAAGCGATGTCAAACTATCCGCCGATGATACTACTGCCGATTATTATATCATAGCAAACCTTCATTGTCAAACATAAAATAGTTAACAATTTCCACAAGTCGGTATCTTTGTATGAATTATCCAAAAAAAATTAAAATCAAAGAAGTTAATCCTCAGTTTTTACACCCTCTCATAATGAAAATCACGGACTTGTTAATAGCTCTCATTGTCGATCTTAAAAAGCATTGTCAACAATTAACAGTTTAATAATTTTTTATTAAAATTAATTATATCTTATTGACCAACGTCAAATTTTCTGATAACATTAAAGTATGAAAGCAATATTTGTATTTGCATAAAAAAGTTCGGATGTTTTTTCAAAAATAAATAAGGAGTGTTTACTATGTTAAACGGAAGTTCTGTTATTAGAAAGATATGCAGCACAGCTATTGCAATGCTGATCGCAGGCGGAAGCTCGGCTTTCTGTTTGAGCGCGTCAGCTGAAAACTCCTCTGTATCATCGGTTAATTTGTCGGATATGACCTATGTTACAAACGGCAAAACCAAAGAAATGAAGGTGTACTCACAAGACGACTTTGACGATTTCGTTAAAGACTACAATAACAATACACTTGACGAGCTTTATGTCACTCAGTTTTTGTATGACGGGGCGGGAATGGTAAAAACACCCGATCTGGATGATTTTATCGAAGACGAAAGCAACGACGCAAAAATCAAAACTCTCAGTCTTACTGTCGTTAATGTCAATCAAGTCGGAAATATCAAATTTTCGGGTGAGCTTAAGGGCGGAATGATCGCCGTAAACACCAACGGTGTGAAAGATGACATCAACCTTGTTCTGGACGGTGTTAATATTGATACCGATTCAAAAAAGGCTCCTGCCGTTTATGTTTACAACAAAGACATTAATTATACCGACTGCAAAGTAACTATCAAAACAGCTTTCGGAACCGAAAACTATCTTGAAGGCGGTAAATTCAAGAAGGTAAGTCTTGTAGGAAGCGATGAGCTTGACAAATACTCGGGCAGCTATTCGGGCAGTGCAAAAAGCAATTATGAAACATACAGCAATTACTACGGAATTTATACATCGGAACAGATCGAAAACATTCTTTTTGCCAAGGTACAGGCTGACAGCGAGGATCTCGCCGACGGTGATCCTTATTATTTCTACAAAGGAGCAGGCGCAGTAAGCTCCGATATAGATCTGTACTTTGAAGGCGAAGGTTATCTTTCCGTTGTGAGCAAAAACAAAGAGGGCATTGAAACTAAGGGCAATCTTACCTTATCGGGCGGAACAGGCGACTATTATGTCTACTCCGAGGACGACTGCCTTAACACTACTACCTCGGGCGGCGGCTTTGGTTCGCAGGCAAAGCAATCAAACTCCAATATCAGAAACACTATGACTATTGATGTAAGTTCTCTTACAGCGATCGTAAGCCCCAACGCAGACGAAGGCGACGCTATTGATTCAAACGGCTATCTTTATATTAACGGCGGAAAAATAGTTGCAATGGCTCATCCTACAAGCCAGGACGACGGACTTGATTCGGAATACGGAACATACATTAACGGCGGTACGGTTGCGGCAACAGGAAATATGTCGGACACTATCTCAAACGAATCAAAACAGCAGTTCATGAAACTCAGTTTCGCACAGCAGCAGGCAGCCGAAACACTCATATGCGTGACAGATAAAAGCTCCGATCCCGTTATGGCTTTCAAAAGCGACAGAACCTACAAAGTTCTGACCTTGAGCAGTCCCGACCTGAGCGACGGAACATATTACGTATATCGCAGCGGAACTATAGCAGGAACGGAAAATTCCGGACTTTACACAGATATCGCAAGCTATTCAAACGGTATTCAGCAGCAATGGAGCGGCGGAAATCAGTTTGGCGGCGGAGGAAAATTCGGCCAAGGCGAGAAATTTGGCGGCGGTAAATTCGGCGGAAATGATACAGATTCTCCCGACAAGACCGGAAGCGATATGCCCACTCCTCCCGATATGAGCGACAGTGATATGCCTACTCCTCCCGATATGGGCGGCGGTGATATGCCTACTCCTCCCGATATGAGCGACAGTGATATGCCTACTCCTCCCGATATGAGCGGCAGTGATATGCCTACTCCTCCGGGTACGGACGGCAGCGACACTCAAACTTCAAACGGTACTGCTTCGGTGGAATTTACTCTTTCCTCATCGTCGCACAATTTCGGCAACGTTAAGGATAATGAAAAATCAAGCGAAACCGACACATCTAAGCATCTTTTAGGTGATGTAAACAACGACTCGGTTATAGACTCTGCAGATGCACTCATTATACTCAGAGCTGCTGTTCAGCTCGAGAAATTTGACGAACAGACAACAAAGCTCGCAGACGTTGACGGTGACAGCGATATTACAAGCGGTGATTCGCTATATGTTTTAAGATATTCAGTCGGCTTGAAAGACGATTATAAAATCGGAGAAGCACTGAAATAATTTTTCCGACAAAAGAGGAACCGGCAACGCCAGACGAAAATCGCACACCAACTTTTTTGGGTGGGCAGCTTTACCGCCTGCGTCAAAAATTGTCCCTAAGCGGTACACATCGAACCGGCAACGCCAGACGAAATACGCACACAAGCTTTTTGGGGTGGGCAGCTTTACCGCCTGCGTTCAAATCGACCCCTGAATGTCACTCATCGACAATGCGTCATTGTTCCTCTTTTGTTAAAAATTTTTTAAAAACTTGCTTTTTTATTGATAATAATATATAATTAATCTAACGTTAGAACTGACATTCAAGGAGGAATTATTATGAAGCTTACATCTGCACAGGCATCAAAAGTGCTGCGGAAGCTTAACGAAGAGCTTAAAACTCTTCAGGTTCGTGAGGAAAATACTAAAAGCTTTATTGCGTCGATTGAAGAAGACATTGAATCCGTTCGCCCCGATTATGACTATGCTTCAATGCAAACTGAACAAAAAAATATTGAGTTTAAAATTCGTAAGCTCAAGCACGCTCTGAATGTTTTCAATACTACTCAGATCATTCCCGAGTATAACATTACAATAGATGAGATGCTCGTTTATTTGCCCCAGCTTACAAAACAGTGCAGTAAACTTTCTTCGATGAAAGATGCGCTGCCCAAAACCCGAAACAACCAAGGATACTATCATAACAGTTCAATAATTGACTATCGTTATGCCAATTATGATCCAAAGCAGGCTGAGGAAGATTACTTTTCTCTCAACAACGAGCTTGCAAAAGCACAGACCGCTCTTGATATTGTAAATAATACTGTTGAATTTGAAGTTGATATTTAATTTACTTTCCGTTTGCTTTTATTTTTCTTCTTTTTTACAGTGATTGTGGGAATTACTGATAGTTGTTGATCTTGTTCAATGTTTTAGTATTTTGTTATTTTTTCTGTTATTTGTTTCTGTAAATGTTTATGGTTAATGATTCTAAACATGAATAATTTAATTTTAAATCTTAAAATCAAAAGCAAAGAAAACTTTTTCGGCAGCGGAAGTTCGGTTTCATGCTGTCGATTTTTTTATATTTCAACCTATAAATGAGCAATTTTGAAAATTGCACAAAAATGTTTGAAAGAGGACAATTAAAGTTTTTGCCCGGCTTTTTTTAAAAAGCCGGCGGTTTCCAAAGGCAGAGCCTTTGGTCGCCGTCCACAGACGGCGAAATACACCAAGCGTTCCCTAAACTTGCAGTGAATTTTTGTGCAGGTTGTCTGTGGCGTTCTCGATTTGCTCATTTATAGTTTCAAATAAAAAGCAATTCATTCGGACGTTTCGTCTTTGAATGAATTGCTTTTTTCGATTATTAATTTTTGATTTGCTCCATGATAAACGGGTCTTTGATCTTGTTATCTTGTGAGAAAGTTATGATTTTTGTCATAATTTCTGCTGTTTTGGGGTCTTCGTCTATGAACGGCAGGAATATTTTGCTTTTCTTTCCGCTGGAAACCGCAGTAACATTGATCTGATGTCCGCCCATCAGATGGATTACACCGCTGCCGAGGTGTATTGTATATCTGCCGTATTTTCCGTCTATAAAAGCATGGTTTTTCTCCATGGTGACATTTTTTATTCCAAACAGTCTAATATTAAAGTCTATGATAACCTTTCTCATCTCTATCGTTGAATGACTCGTTTCGGGATCTACACCTCCTGCATGGGCAACGCTCACCGCAAGATCAACATCACGCATTATCTCCGAATATACTATGTCGGGAATATCTTTTATTTTTATCTTTTGGTAAGTTTTTCTATCGGTAAAAGTTACGCCCTCCAATGTTGGAGCTTCGATATCGCTTGGAGAAAACCAGTCCGCTACCGCATAGATCTCGGCAATTATATTGTCTTTGTAATAAACCTTTTGAAGTCCGTCTTCATAGTCGGCGATCCATCTGCGTGATTTCAACGCTCCTACGGTTCGCTTTGTTTGAATCTGGTAACCTGCAAAAATACGTGAAATATCCTTGTCAAGTTCTTCGTCAAGTTTTACATACAGCTCACGGAACACCTGTCTGAAAGGCTGTTTTCTGCCGTCTTTTTCTCCATGCTCCATAATTCGCTGCTGGTACTGTGGCCACACGTTGTTTTTATAGAGATCAAACGGATGCGCAACTCTGAGCTTGACTGAATTATCAACCGTATTAATATTTCCGTTGTGATCGGCAAGTCCGTCATTTGTCACGAAACCACTGACAAACTCTACCTCATCCATAACAAATACTAAATTCTCCGTTATTGCTCTTGTTACCGGATTTTCACAAAGCATGAGCAATTCGCTGAAAGTAAACAGATCCCGTTCTTCCATCGCAGCTTCAAACATTTTCACTGTACGTCTGTACTGCTGCTTTAGTTTGTCACAAAATGTCTTAATGCTTATAAATTCCTCATTCTTCTTGATTGCAGCGGGGGCAGATTTTAACGGTTTTCCGCCTTTTTCGAATTTCAAAACAGAATTGCCGCTATTATCTATAGCTATCCAAACGTCATAATCGCCTATCTTATTTTTCTCAAAATAGCTGCCGTTAGATCTGACAAGCTCGGTTTCCATTGACAGAGTAAGCCTTGTTTCATCGCTGTATCCTGCCGTAACCGCAAGGTTTTTCAATGCGTAACCGACAGCCGAGCTTTCGCTTGCACGCCGCTGAGCGCCAAACTGCCTGCTTTCTTTCAAAAAGTTCTGAATAAACTCGTATCTTTGAAGAATATCGGATTTATCCGTTGACGGAATGATCGCAAGACTCATTAGCAAATCTTTGTTTCTTTTATCCTCTATAAGGGATTCGGTTTCTTCGATATTCATTTTTCCGAGCGCTGCGTCGGCATATTTTCTTGCTCTTGTGTGCATATTGCTTGACGAAATATATTTTGCGCTCTTGTAGATTTTGTTGAACATCTTATCGCCGAGAATTTCATAAACCTCGTTAAACCATTTTACGTCAAAACAGCCGCCGTTTAGTTCTTCGTTGGTCAAAGGTGTGTATTTCGCAATTATTGCTTGGCGTTTGTCGGAAATACTCTCTGCAGTATGAGCCATGAAATAATAGCAGCCGCTTTTAAAACCATCTATTTTCAGATAATCTTCTATTATATCGATCCATTGAGGCGCAAACATAGCAATTTCAAACAGCCTGCTGTCCGATAATTTTACACTTTTCATCAACTCTGCAAATTTTTCGGAATTATCATCTTCATCGGGATAACAAACCGACAACAAATGGCTGAGCGACTGTTTTTTTGATATCTGATGTCCCGAATAACAGTATCCTGATCTGTCAAAGGTTTCATTGCCCAAAGCTTTCAAAATTTCAACGAGTCTGTCCATTCCGTGAACAGCTTGTATTCTCATAACAGCTTTTGAAAACAAGGTTTCACTGTCGCCTCTTTTGAGTTCAACATCAAGTATCTTGTCAACTATAGTTTTCAGGAACATTTGGGACGCTTTGAAAAGCTGACTTTCCTTTGGAACGTTATTGTATTTGTCAAGCTCCATGCCCTCATCTGCGAGCGCCACTCTAACAGAATATCTATCGTAATATGTAAGACCGCTTTCAACGATCATTCCTAAAGTATTCAAAACAGACTCAAGTCCAAAAATCTCGAAAATTGATTTGTATACAACGTCTGCACTGATGATTTGTTTCAGATACGCTCTCAAATAACACAAAAACGGAAGCTTTGGATTAAAATTATCTCTCTCGTCCTTATTCTTAAACTTATCATAAAGTTCTCTTGTACGTACATTCAGTTCGTGCAAAATTCTGAAATTCGTTTCAAAATCAGATCCAATATCACCAATTAAATTGTTTCTCAACTGACTGAGAACAAATGATTCCGTAAAGTTAAATTGGCTGTTGCTCCAATAATACGGCGAATCATTTTTAGCCCTTTGAAGAATGAGTTCTTCGTCGGAAAGTTTCCTTGCTGCATGAAGAATCGCATTCTGCATAACATCGATCGGTACAGACGGTCGGAACTCGTCAAGAATACAGCTGAATATATCTTGTCTGAGCCAAATAAATGCGGCAGTTGAAAAACGTTTATCCACTTTTGCAAGAACCTCAGCTCTATAGTCATAATCATACAAATCACCTAACAGCAGCCGCTGGTTCTTATTATAAAGCTTTTGCGCATTTTCGGACATATTCTCGGGATTGGTTCTTTTGCGATCAATGTACAATGCCCAAAATCGCTGTGGTGTTTTTATAGTTTCACGATAGAATTGTGCCCATAATTCATGAAAAGGCATGACTTCATGCAGCCGTTGATTGTATCTGTCTGTCCAATTGCATGGCAGACTTCCGAAATTGCCCAAAAGACGCTCCTCGCCGTCATAGCCTTTGAATTGAAGGTTTGCGTTGTCATCGATAAGCTTAATAAGGGCAAGATGCATTTGTGTAAGCTCTGATTTTGAAACCGAAAACCAATTGCTGACTTTTTCAATATTCGGCTCAAAATCAACCGTCTTGACGTAAACTTTCGGGTCATAGATACCGTACCCGTTTTCGGGAGTCATTTCCTCAGAGGTGTTCGGATCGGTAATTTCATTTATGAGAATTTGTTCTCTGTCGGTCGGCGACTCAATAGCCGAAACAGCAGCGATCTCATTTGAAAAGTCGCTCTCCTCATACTTTGAAATTGCAAAAAGAAGCAGATCAAGAGCTGCCAAACGAATATTTTCATCTTTTGCCGCCAACATTCTCAAAATGGATTTTTTAAGATCCTCTGCACTGCGTTTTTTCAGCAGCGTTATCACACCCTTGCGAAGATCTGCCGTTTTGTATTTCGCAAAGCCTTCGATAGTTTCGTACTCTTCTTCCGTTATTTCCTTATCCGATAAGATCTCTACAGCGTGATTTCTTGTATAGCTTTCCTTATCCGCAATCGAATTGATAACAATTTGCCGCTGCACCGTAGTTTGCATTCTGTCGGCGACGGCCCGCAAAAATGACGAACGTGACACAGGATCGACCTCGGTAATATGCGAACCTGCAAAATCAATTTTTTGGTTATCGTCAAGTATAATGGCAATATTAAGCAAAAACTGTATAAGCTCACTCCTGCTTATACGGCTTGAGTGCCATGGAAAAAGGATTTCATCGTAAACAACTTCCTTTTTCGGAAGAGCATTATACATATTCAAAATAATCTCATAATGACGCTTCGCCTTTTCTTTATCACACAAAACGGCGTCGCTCGGGCCCGATGCTTTGTAAATAAAAGGACGTCTGACCGAACTGCAGGAATAATTGTATTCATACAGATTTATAAACATGGAGAACAGCTTGTAATCCTCGGGATAGCTTTCAAGAACTTTCGAGGTGATTTTAGCAGTTAACGAATTAATATCAACATCTTGACAAAAATAACCGATAGTCATTAACTGAATAATATTCCTGTCTGATTTCGTGTTATTATCGGAAATATCCGTAAGCTCGCATATCACCGAAACGGCGTCTTCGATATTATAAAAACTCAATCCCCACAAACCGGAATAAACATGGACTGCATCTGTTGTATTTATGTATTCAAGACAATGATCTCTGCTCTGCAGAACATATATTATGTCATCAAGCAGCTTCTCTGCAAGCTTATCGGGATTTTGCTCCTTGGCAATACCCGTCCATGTTCCGACAGCTCTTTTTATTGAAGGAAAACGTATCAGGTTGTTATCCTTGACAGTGGTTACAATTGCTTTAAACGCTTCCGCAGTACCGCAGTCTGCATTCTCACAGACAGCCTGTCGCAGACCCTCGGAAAGCCGCGCTGCAACAAGCAGCTTGCAGAGCAGCTCGTGAAGTTCGTTGTCGGACGATTTTATCACTGCTCTGATAACGCAGCAGCTTAAAATATTTGTGTTATTTTCACTCGTGATCATATCTTTTATGAGTTCGATAACTTCTCTGTCACCTGCGTCTATTCTTGCGGCAATAATATCATCTCTGTAGTAAAATTTATTCAGCGCCAAATTTTTATCATACGAATAAGTGTTTCCTACAAAATTTTTCATATCTCCGATATGCACGTCAAGAAATCTCATGTTGTAATAATCATACATGAGAGGGAAAATTTTGCGCGCTACATGATTGTAATTTTTTGTTCGATAGCTTCTTCGGTAATAAGTCTGCGAATATTGATACTTGTTAAAATTATCTGCAGCTGTGTAAAAATCAGCTTTAAATTCCTCGGGAACGAGAATGTCCACCACCCTGCCGTAATTTTCACGTGTAAATTCAGAAAGGCGCTCGATCATCTGCGGCTTGATATTAACATAGTATTTTGAACAGTAATGCCCGGAGTCAGGCTTGCAGTAATTATACTCGCAATCATATATAACATGATTCATAACTTGTCTTTCTTCGTCAGAAAGCGCTTCTATCTCTTTTTTGTGAATTTTTTCAAAATCGTTGTCGAATTTAATATTATATTCATCTTTTCTGGACATTTTGTTTCACTCCTCACCACATTCTTCCGGCAAGCATCGACAGCTTTATAAACGTAAAACTCTCGACACTCGACAAATCTAAAGGTTCATCTAATGATTCAAGCTTTTTGTCATCGGCAAAAATCACTACTATCCCGTCCGAAAAAGCCTCGGCTGCATTTTTGATCGCCTTGTCCGGATCTGCGTTATTTTCGGAATAGTTCACTCCAAACGACACCTTGCCGGACAACGCCATGTCACCGATCACATCGGGAGAAAGCACCGCCGGCAGCTGAGAATTATCCCTTCGATCGTTATATAGTTTAACGCAATATTCTACTGTATTTTTGATCAGATCATATACTGTTCGAATTTCATCATCGCAGCAGAAAGTGACTGTTTTTACCTTATTTTTCCTTCCCGATATG
The DNA here is from genome assembly GCA_902773245.1 of uncultured Ruminococcus sp. Lineage (GTDB taxonomy): Bacteria > Bacillota > Clostridia > Oscillospirales > Acutalibacteraceae > RUG592. The sequence continues at coordinate 1,801 of CACYDY010000022.1, read as the reverse complement.
GATTTAACATTTATTTTTATTTCAGCCATAATATTTCTCCTAATGTAAAAAAACAAATTCACCGTCACACGCAACATACTTATCACACCAATTACACGACATAATGATAACTCATATGTAGAATATTGTCAATATTTTCATACAAACTTTTAAATTTTTTACATAATTTTCATCAAACTATCAATGAGCGCATTTAAATTGCTCAAAAAAAGTTTGCAGCTTGCCGATGACGGCGAAGCCAGATCCCGTTATGGTTTTCTCAATTTGCTCATTGACAGATTTATATTTCTCAAAAAACGGAGAAAAAATATCAATTGTTTTGTTACACAAATTGACAAACCGAATATTTAGTGATAGAATAAATACAGTTGTGTCTTGAATTTTTTATTTATGAAATTTTTAGGATATACTCCCTACATTTTAATATCGAAAAACAAGAAATGTCAAATAAATCAAAGAGATTTAAACGTATGGAGGATCTTACATGGGTATCTCAAATTTATTTAGCTTAATGTGTGGCATTGCTCTGTTCATGTTTGGAATGTCGCTTATGGGCGACGGACTCAAGAGAGTTGCCGGAAACAGACTTGAGCTGCTTCTTGCTAAACTAACCAACACACCACTGAAAGGTATCTTGCTGGGAACAGGAGTCACCGCCGTTATTCAATCATCTTCGGCTACTTCTGTTATGACTGTTGGTTTTGTTAACTCCGGTATGATGAAATTCCGCCAATCCATCGGCATTATTTTAGGATCACTTCTCGGTACGAGTATTACGGGCTGGATCATTGCGCTATCCGAAATTGAAGGTATCGGAGGTTGGACGGAATTGTTTTCAACCACCACCATGACGGGATTGATCGCAATTGTAGGCATCTTGTTTCGTTCTTTTTCGAAAAGCCACTCAAATATCGGAGATATCCTGTTAGGTTTTGTTGTTCTCATGGTTGGTATCGGCAACATGAGCGCTTCCGTTGCGCCTCTTTCGGAAAGCGAAGCCTTTATAAACATTCTGACAATGTTTAAAAATCCCGTACTCGGTATTATTGTAGGAACTTTGATCACTGCGGTTTTGCAAAGCGCCTCTGCTGCCGTAGGTATGCTCCAAGCACTCACTGCAACCGGTGTTATTGATTTTTCAACAGCTTTTCCGATCTTACTCGGTATTTCTATCGGCGCTGCCATGCCTGTTTTGCTTTCGGCTTTGGCCGCAACGACCGAGGGAAAAAGGACTTCGTTTGTTTATCTTCTTTCATCGGTTTTGGGCGTTATAATCTGCGGCGGACTGTTTTATATTATAAATTCGATTTATCCGTTCCCCTTTATAGACAACACAATGGACGAGTTTTCCATAGCTTTTGTCAACACATTGTTTCGTCTGATAAACGTTATAGTTCTGTGTCCGTTCATTGGACTGTTGGACAAAATAACCTGTTTAATAATAAAAGACAAAAAAACAAACGAAAAGAAAAAAATCGAACCTATTATTTTGGAGGAAAGATTTTTGCCGTATCCTTCGCTGGCTATTTCACAAAGCCGAAATGCGATCTACGAAATGGCTCAGGCTGCAATTACAAGCGTTCAGACTTCGTTGAGTATGCTGAAAAAATACACCGACGATCAGATGGACACCGTTTCTCAATATGAAAATCTTGCAGACAAATACGAAGAAAGCATAGGAAACTATTTAATGAAGCTTTCAAAAAGCGAGCTTCAGACCGACGACAACGAGTATGTATTTAAGTATCTTCGCACACTTTCCGACTTTGAGAGAATTACCGACAGAGCTATGAATATCGCT
>CACYDY010000021.1 GCA_902773245.1 uncultured Ruminococcus sp. | reverse complement strand
GATGTTGGTTTTATTTAACATTTATTGACGTCACCCATACCCCCAACCCCCTTTCCCTCGAGGGAAAGGGGGCTAAAGGGTGGCGGGGCTAACGCCCCGAACCCTGCATACATTCACTCTACTCTTAAGTTGTGGATAGTGGTTTTACAAGTGAAAAATTTCCTGAAAACTGAAAAAATCGGATATCGCTGTCGAATCCGGCTTTATCCATAAATCAAATTTAAAGCAGTCGCAGCCACCTAACGGGGCTGATTCCCCAAACCCCTGTAAATCTTTCATTTTTCAGTCTTAGGTTAATGACATTGGTTCGAACGGAGGAGTTTTGGGGTATGGGTTACGTCAGTGATGCAAAATAGAACCAACTTCTTGGATAGACAGAAAATGAATTTTTCGTTGTTGTCAATGGTTTAAAACCGGTTATCTGTTTTGCTAAACATTGCCTACTTATTTAATAAGTTTTAAGTCTGATTTTTATGCATATCGCAGAAAATATGTTTCGGCTATTGACATTTATTGTGTTATGTTGTATTCTTATTACACAATAACCTATTTATTCGATAGGTTAAATATGAATAAATTATTATCTCTCTTAACTGCAATAATTTTGTCTGCGCCGGTATTTATCAGTCAGCTCTCAAATATAAATACCTTGTGGTTCTTACACCGATCGTAAACTTTCCGACCTGCGACAAAATCTGTACTTAAAGGGGTACGCAACTAATGGTGAGTAACTATGAAAATTGACTATGACAACAAATATACATCACAGCTTTTGAAAAAAGGTGAATTTGGATTAGAAAAAGAAAGCCTTCGGGTAACTCACCTTGGAAAGCTTTCTCAATCAAAACACCCTTTCCCAAACGATCCTCACATCAGCCGTGACTTTTGTGAAAATCAGACGGAGATCATTACCGACGTTTTTGACAGCGTAGACGGAGTTCTTGACGACTTGAAAAAGCTTCACTGTATACTTAACGAGAAGCTTTCGAGCAGCGGCGAATACCTTTGGAGTTTTTCAAATCCGCCAAAATTTGACACTCCCGATGAAATCCCCATTGCCGAGGTTAACGACAACAACTACAGAAATTATCTTTCAAAAAAATACGGAAAGGTGAAAATGCTCTATTCGGGAATACATCTTAACTTCTCGTTTCCTCAGAACGTTATTTTTCACCTTTTTAACATCTCGGGCGACAATAATCTCACTGATTTCAAAAATAAATTTTATCTTTCGCTTTCGTCAAAGCTTGTTGAATACAGCTGGCTGATAGTCTATCTTACTGCCGCAAGCTCCGTGATCGACAATTCGTTTTTGAAACATCTCGGACTTGATGAAAATTTAAAATACAAATACTCTTCTTTCAGATGCAGTGAAATAGGCTACCGCAACTTTTTTACTCCGATACTTGATTACACCGATCTTGACGGCTACATAGACAGCATTAACCGATACATAAATTCGGGCGAGCTTTTTTCGGGTTCCGAGCTTTATTACCCCGTTCGCTTGAAGCCAAGGGGAAAAAACAGTTTGGATTCTCTGAAAAACAAAGGCGTCAACCACATTGAACTCAGAATGTTAGATGTTAATCCTTTAAGCGAGATAGGAATTTTTAAAGAGGATATTGAATTTATTCACCTGCTGATCATTTATTTGTTATCTCTCGGCGAATGTGAATTTACCGAACAAAGACAAACAGAGGCTATGGAAAATATGCTTAAAGGTTCGCTGTACGATGACAAACTTATATTCACCGAAAACGTTTCGCTGAAAGAAAGAGCATTGGCGGAGCTTTCAAAAATTTCGGATTTTACCGACAAATACTACCCCGAATACCGTGGCGCTGCCGAGCATCAGATCAACAAAATCAAAAACAGCCGCCGTTACGCTGAGATTGTCAGAAACACTTATCAAAACGATTATAACAGACTCGGACTGGAGCTCTCAAAGAAATACAGGGAGGTAAACCGAAATGTGTATGCTTTTTGCGGTTAGCTCTCCAAGGGAGCTGACGATAAACAATTATCTGAAAAGCTTTTACGCTTTCAGTGACAAGCACCCACACGGCTGGGGTCTGGCCTGCGTTGACACAAACAACATTACAGTGGAAAAAGAGAGCATCAGCGCAGGCAAGAGCAATTTTCTCAAGGAAAGGCTGTCCGAACCGATTGAAACAAAGCTTCTCCTTGCGCATATACGATATGCCACCATCGGAAATATCGAACACAAAAACTGTCACCCTTTCAGAGGAAAAGACAATCGACTTCGTCACTGGGTGCTTATCCACAACGGCACGATATTCGACTACCCGCCGCTGAGTAAGTACACCAAAACCCAAAAAGGCGACACCGACAGCGAGCGAATATTTTTGTATCTGCTTGATAAAATCAACGAACGTCAAACAGACTCACGGCTTGCTTTCGATGAGAGGTTTGATCTGATAGAGTCCATCGTTCGCGATATGGCTCCAAACAACAAGCTGAACCTTATTTTCACGGACGGAAAATATCTTTATGTTCACACAAACTGCAGGGACACACTCTATTATCTTGAAAAAGACGGCAGCACTTTTTTCTGCACCGCACCGATCACAAACGAAAATTGGAAGAAGCTTCCTTTCTGCACTCTGCTCGCCTACAAAAACGGCAAGCTCTTCAGGGAAGGCGCTCCGCACACGGGAGAATATATCGAAAGCCCCGAGAATATCAAGCTTCTTTATCAAATATTCTCCAACTTATGAGGTAAACACTATGGAAAGAAATTATATTTTACAGCAGCTGTACAACAGATACATCGAACCCACAAAAAAGCCGAGAGAATGCTTCGTCGGTGTCGAATTTGAAATGCCTATCGTTAATCTGAACAACGAACCTGTTGATTTTCACATTGTTCACAATCTCACAAAGCTCTTTTGTGAAAAGTTCACATTCGCCGTTGTAGGCATTGATGACAACGGAAATGTGTTTTCTGCTCAAAACCGCTCAAACGGTGACATTCTGTCCTATGACTGTTCCTACAACAATCTGGAGCTTTCATTCGGCAAGGAAAAAAATCTTAACTTGATCCACGAACGCTTTTTGACATATTACGGTTTTATTCAAGAATATTTTTCTCGTTTTAATTACACACTCACAGGCATGGGCGTAAATCCAAACCGAAATATCAATCACAATGTTCCTATCGAAACCGGCAGATACAGAATGCTTTTTCATCATCTTCACAGCTTTAACAAATACAACATACCGATGTATTTTCACAAATACCCCGAATACGGAACTTTCTCCAGCGCTTCGCAGGTACAGCTTGACGTTGATTATGATGATCTTCCGCTTGTATTGAATACGTTTTCACTTCTCGAGCCTGTCAAGGCATTGATTTTTTCAAACTCGGTTCTTTTGGGTGAAAATGAAGATGTTCTGTGCTGCCGCGATATGTTTTGGGAAAACAGTCCTCACGGCATAAACTCTCACAATATCGGTATGTATGACTGTACGTTCGGCTCTGCCGAGGATATTTTGAACTACATAGCCACAACAAGTATATACTGTACCGAGCGTGACGGCAAATATATAAACTTCGAACCCATAAACATCATTGAATATTTCGGAAAAGAAACTATAGTCGGCGAATACTGCCAAAACGGAGAATACTATCCGATAGAGTTTTCCCCCGACATTTCGGATCTGAACTATCTGAGAACATTCAAATTTGAAGACCTCACATTCAGGGGAACGGTTGAGTTTCGAAGTGTGTGCTGTCAGCCCGTCAGCGACTGTATGTGCGTTTCGGCGTTTCATCTCGGACTTATGAACAAAGTGAACGATTTGAAAAATATTCTGGAAAACGATACTGTTCTTTATCACCACGGCTACACAGCGAGCGAACTGAGAAAATTCCTCATCAAAAGAAGCTTCCCCGAATTTATTGACAAAAATGCGCTTTACCGCCTTGCAAAGCAAATTGTTGATCTGAGCTTCGAGGGACTTTCAGAGAGGGGCTTCGGAGAAGAAGTTTACTTGACGCCGCTTTACGAACGTATTTCACAGCAAACCAATCCTGCGGACAAAATGCTCGCCGATATTGCAAACGGCATTTCTTTAAATGAAATTATCAAAAAATATGCGGAGGCAAAACGATGAAAATATCATCAAAAGGCAGATATGCGCTGCTGCTCCTGCTTGATCTCGCCGAACAAAGACAAGCCGGTTACACTGCTCTTAAAGATATAGCCAAACGTCAGGGTATTTCCAAAAAATATCTGGAGCAGATATTGATGATGCTTAACAAAACCAATCTCCTGCACACCAACAGGGGGTATCAGGGCGGTTACAAATTGGCTGTTTCACCGGACAAGATCACGGTGGGGAGTATTTTACGCTTGACTGAAAACAATCTTACGGTTTCCGATACATACTATCAATCAGACGAATGTACAAACGAGGTTTTTATCAATCTTTTTATCTGTAAAGGGTTAAAAAATGTGATTGACAACTATCTTGACAATATCACAATTCAGGATATTATTGACAAAAAGAACGAAACCTATGCAGATTCATATATTATATGATTTGCGCAAAAAGCTTGACGCAGGGTATATGCCGCCTGAGCTGTGCTGCAAAGGTACGTATTTTCTGAAAATAAAACGGGACGCAGTTTGATAGCGTCCCGCTTTTGTTTGATATTCACTCTTGCAAAGGGCTGAATTATGCCTTCGGCGACCAAAGGCGCTGCCTTTGGAAACTGCGGGCGCCCAACGGAAGTGCCCTTGGGGCACCTTTTGAAAAAGGCTTGAGCGAAAACTTTAATTAACAAATTTTACCTTTTTACTAACCGAACGGGCAGGCTAATCAGCTTTTTAAGCTTTCCCTTGTATCTTCTCACTTTGATGTCACGGTTCACGTCTTTGTAAAGATTCTCGCTTTTTCCGGTTTTAATTTTTTCCAATGAAGCATTATACTTTTTGCCCGCTTTTTGTGCTTCATCACACATTGGATATAGTCCCTTGATGCAGGCGTTGTAGTAGTTATTCTTCTTTTGGGAAAGATGCTGAGATTTCTTGATATCGTCAGCCGTATCCTCATGCCACTCGAACAAGCCTTTATATTTTTCCCACACATCTGATCCTCTTTGAGTGCGGATAATACAACTGCTGACGCCCTCTTTGTCGCTGTTGTCCCTCACATAATTATCACCAACGGCAATGTCACTGTTTCGGTTGAGCTTATCCAGACAATACAGACATCTCTCGGGCATGAAGTATTCTTTGACCTTCATTCTTTCCGTATTTGGCAGCTCCTCACTTGAACCGTCGGAATAGCGTATCAAAACATTTCCCGGCCAGCCGCCTGCCGCCTTTGAACGAAAATAGAATTCGCTTATTGTGCGTGACTTGTTAACGGGGTGTTCTTTGAAATAATCTATCACACCATAACTCATCGTTTTGTCACAAAACAAACCTATTAAAAAGTAGTTATCACGGTTTAGCTTCTTTAAATTTATTGTGTTGATAATTCCCTGAAGGGCGCAGCCCGTTCCGATTATGATGAGCTTCTCCTTTGGGTTTTTGAGCATATATCTTACGGTGTTTTCATGAGAAACTGTAAGATACCTGCTTTTTTGTGTTTTCTCCAAGGAGTCGCCCTTGCGGAACTCCTTTGTTTTTATCGGCTCGTCATAGCAGTAGTCCGACACCATAAAAGCGCAGTCGTACTCTTCGTCGTTCAGCATTGCCAGCGCAAGCTGAGTAACTGCGCCGCCGCTCGTGGCATTATCAAGCAAAGCCTTAT
>CACYDY010000020.1 GCA_902773245.1 uncultured Ruminococcus sp. | reverse complement strand
TTTACGAACCAAGGCAGAGGACAGCCATGTACCGATCGGCAGCCTGAAGTAATATCTCGGTTAATTGCAGTAACATATGTATTACACAAAACCCGTACATACGGTTCAATGGGAGAATAATGGATATTGTGTTTCTATCATCTGCCCTGTTATTCGCCGAATTCAAAGCGTTTTTCTATAGACGACAACACAGCCTCAAGTTCATTGAGAGCCTGCCGCATATTCTCCTTCTCCGCATCGTCCCGACGGGCAGCCAGCGCAGCCTGTTCGTGCTTTGTTTCAAGCTCGCCGCTGCGATCGTTCCAGAACATATCCAGTTCCTCCTGCATACCCTTTTTTAATGCCGCATATGTTTGGTTCAATGCGGCGATCGCAGATTTTTTAAGCTGAGGATATTTGCTCTTGATATCCGCCTTAAAATCGGGGATGTTCTTCTGCATCTGCCGCTGCCTTGCGCTGCCCGCCGCATAATCTACCGCCAAAGAGATGATCGGAAGCGACGACAGCACGTTTACTACCGGAAAGCTTTGCGCCGCAAACGAGATTGTGTCTGCCGTTGTCCATATTTTAGTTCCGAACGATACGTTGAATCTCGGAATATTGACAGCGTGGTTGACCGAAATATTTTTCGATATTCCGTCGGACACCTTGTCAAGCTCCGTAAACAGTGACTCCATATAGTATTCGCTGCATCTTGTAACTGCGTTCTGAATGCTGTCGATGCAGAAGAGTGAGTAGTATTTCTGTATATCCTCTGCCGGATAATCGGAAATACTGTCTGCGTCCTTTTCCATTTCGGAAATGAATGCGTCTATCCATACAAGAGCATTTGCGCGGAACTCGTCGTTCAGGCGTTCAATATGACCGTTAAGCTCCTTCTGCTTTGAGATCAGATTCGATTTTTCTTTTTCTATACGCAGCTTGCTGTCGGCTGCTTCCTCCTCGCTCAGATTCAGACCCTCGTTCAGATTTGCTACAGACGCTCTCAGATCATCATTCATACTCCGGATCATACGTTCTATTCTGTCGGGGATAATGCAGTCACGTTTTTCGGTGACAAGCTCCGTAAAGGAAGCCCGGAGCTTGTCAAAATTATCATTAAGTATCCTTGTTACCTCCGAGTCGCCTATATCCTCGCCAAGCTGTCTGCTTCTTTCGTTCAAAGAGCTTACCAACACGGGGCTTTCGCCGGCAAGAAGATCTCCCAGCCTTTTTTCACAGGCAGAAAGGATCTTGTTTATATCATCGGTGTTTCTGATAATATCTCCTCGGTTTGCAATTACAAAAAAGTCCGACATTTTTTGCTTGCACACAACGTTTCTCAGGAAAAATCTTTCGGTCATTGATATAGGACTGTCAACGGAGAACACGAAGATTATCACATCGGCCTGACTGATGGCTTCGCTGACCTCTTTTATGTAATCACGTGTGGCGTCCTCAAGACCGGGAGTATCTATGATAGTTATGCCCTTGAGGATATCTATGGGTCTTTTCAGCTCAAGCTTGTAAGAGCTTTCGTTGAATTTTTCGAGTATCGGGCTGAGGTTTTCGCAGTACAGATCCTCATCTGCCAGCTGTACGCGTCTGCCTCCGGAAAGAACCATCTCATTGCTGTGAGTTCCGTAGGAAATGCGATTGACCGTTATCGTTTCGGGAGTTACGTTTGTCGTAACGATATCGTCGCCCAAAAGAGCGTTTATAAAGCTTGACTTTCCTCTTTTGAACTCGCCGCACACAACTATCGTAAGCGGGTCGTCCTTTTGCTTGCGGACCGTATCGCTCCAATAGCCGATACGATCGACCAAATGCTCGCCGAACAGCCGGGTATAGCGGCTGTCATATTTAAACACATTGAGCTTGTCGATCTCTTTTTCCAAAGAGCGAATCAATTCATCGCTGTCATACGATATTTGGAAATCCTTGCTCATATTAATCTCCATTCTGCCGCACAAGCCGGCGCAAGCAGCAAAAAGCACCGGCTGCGGCTTATATAATTGCAGTAAATTAACCACTGCGCAGTTTTGGTATCTATTATGTCAATTGGCGTATATATCTCCGTATTTATACTCGTAAGCGTTAAG
>CACYDY010000019.1 GCA_902773245.1 uncultured Ruminococcus sp. | reverse complement strand
TGCCCTTGCAACCTGCCCGTACCCCAAGGGCACTTCCTACGGGCGCCTTTTGAAAAAAGCGGGGCAAAAACTTTAACTGTGCGCTAACGAACTTATGTTAGTGCATATAGGACTGCGTCCCCAAACCCCTGCAATCAAACTTTATATCTTCTTACGCCGAGGATAGTGTTTTATTAAAAACACAAACAATGATCATCAAGCCTTTCCGATATCTCTGTGATGAACGCTGACCTTGTGTTTGTTTTCGATCAGATGGGTGTAAAGCTCCTGAGTCAAGGCTACCGAACGATGTTTTCCGCCCGTGCAGCCGATAGCGATCAAAAGCTGGCTTTTTCCTTCGTCCGAGTAGAGCGGCAGAGAATAGTCCACAAAGTCTATGATCCTTTGTAAAATTCCCTGCGTCTGTTCCCATTTCAGAACATATTCCTTAACGGGCTGATCAAGTCCGTTTTTGTATTTCAGATCCTCGATATAAAACGGATTGGGCAGACATCTGACGTCAAACATCAGATCAGCCTCGGTGGGTACTCCGTATTTGAAGCCGAAAGACATACAGGTAACTGCCAAAGCGGAAATATCGGTGTCAAGAAACAATGTCGACAGCCTTTCCTTGAGCTGCCCCGTTGACAGATAAGACGTGTCAATAAGATAATCCGCAGATTCCTTTAGCTTCATGAGAAGCTCTCTTTCCAGATTGACCGCTTCGTTGATGGTGTATATTGTTGCGTCGGGGCAAAGGGGGTGTTTCCTTCTTGTCGCCCTGAATCTTCTGACAAGGATATCGTTGTTTGCGTCAAGAAACAGTATTTTGTAATGATAGTTTTCTTTCTTTAATTTTGCGGCGGCTGCGGAAAATTCCTCATAGAAGTTTCCTACACGAATATCAAGAACCACGGCAACACGCTTCATTCTTTCATCAGCCGATTTGTCGCAAAGCTCATAAAAAGTCGTCAAAAGCGCCGGGGGTATATTGTCAACACAATAAAAACCGATGTCCTCCATAGCGTGGAGAACCGACGTTTTGCCTGCTCCCGATATTCCGCTTACTATTATAAATTCCATAGCTGCACCTCAGATCTTCCTTATCTCACATTCCAGCGAAACGCCCTTTTTCTCAAGCACAACGTCCTGAATATACTTTATCAGACCGCAAACGTCTTTGCACGTTGCGCCGCCCTTGTTGACAATAAACCCTGCGTGCTTTTCGCTGACCTGCGCGCCGCCTATCTGCTTGCCTTTAAGCCCGCACTCTTCGATAAGTCCGCCTGCAAAATATCCTTCGGGGCGCTTAAAAACGCTTCCTGCGCTGGGATATTCCAAAGGCTGTTTGGATTTTCTTCTTCCCATCAGATCGTCCATTTTCTCTCTGATAACCTCGGGTCTTTCGGGGACAAGCTCAACTGTTATGCTTGTAATTATGTACTTGTTGTCGGAATAAACGCTGTGGCGATAGGAAAGCTCCATCTGCTTTGCGTCAAACGTTCCGAGAGTACCGTTTGGCGTAATGTAGCTTGACGATCTGATAACGTCCTTCATTTCACCGCCGTAAGCGCCTGCGTTCATAAATGCCGCGCCGCCGACCGTTCCGGGAATTCCCCACGCAAATTCAAGACCGCTCAGATTATGATCAAGCGCAAACTTGCAAAGCTTCGCAAGAGTCGTTCCGGCTGCGCATTTTATGGTATTGTCATCTATCAGGGCGATCTGTCGGAACTCTCCTTCAAGCTTGAAAACGATCCCGTGATAGCCGCCGTCGTCAATAAGAAGATTTGAGCCGTTGCCGATGACAAAATTGGGAACGTCAAGCTCGCTGCATTTTGCCAAAAGCTCCGACAAAACGTTTGCGTTTTCAACGATTATCAAAGCGGCTGCATTACCGCCGATCTTGAACGTTGTATATTTTGAGAGCGGCTCGTTTTCACAGACCCTGCATTCTCTCTCTTTCGCCAGATTTATTATGCTGATAATATTTTCGTTTATATCCATGTTGCCTCCGTGATCTCCTCGGAAGTGAAAACTCACAGACTCCTCAGAGGTAAATTAAGTTTGGTTAAATATCTTTCAAAACGCTCAACAGACGAATTGATAACAAGCTCTTCGGGAAAGCCGATCTCTTCGAGCATTTGAAGCGATGCGTCCGCTCTGCCAAGCTCCGTCATGAAATGAGCGTCGGTGTTAACGACTATCGGCGCGCCGGCTTTTTTGCAGATCTTTGCGATCTCGATGCAGTTTTTAATTGAAGATTTCTGTCTTTTAAAAGCGGAATCGTTTATTTCGACCAGCTTTCCTTTTTCCGCAAAGACAGGGATAACCTTTTCGTAATCAAAAGCATACTCGGGTGTTCCGCAGTGACCGATGACGTTGATATAGGGATTTTCAGCCGCATTGAGATACAGTTGGGTACAGGTTTCAAAATCGGGCTTGGTCACGCTTGTGTCGAGAGTCGGCGCATGGACTGACGCCACTATCCATTCAAGATTTTTCAGAATGTCGTCCTCAATGTCAAGATTACCGGAAAAATCCGAAATGTTGGCTTCGGCTCCCATCAGAACACGCACGCCGAGATACGTTTGCGGTATTGCTCGAAAATTATTAAAATACCACTCTCTCGGGCCTCCGGGCATTGTGGGACCGTGGTCGGTGACTGCAATTGCGTAAAGTCCGAGCTGCGAAGCCTCAGCGATCATTTCTTTGATAGTCCCGTAAGCATGAGTTGAAGCGACGGTGTGGGTGTGGGTATCTGCTACTATTTTCAATGTTATCACTCCCAGCCGATTTTGGTTTTGCCGCTTTTCTCGTCAACGTCATAAGACATTCCGAGATTTGAGAGAAGCTCCTTGGCGGCGTTGTAGCCCATCTTCTTCTGACGGTTGTTCATTGCGGCAGCCTCGATGATGACGGCAAGATTTCGTCCGGGCTTTACCGGGATCGTAATGGTCGGGACTCTGTTTCCGAGTATTTCCATATATTCGGTGTCCATACCCATTCTGTCGTACAATTTATTGTTGTCCCACAGCTCCAGATTGATGACCATGTCTATTTTTTCTGTCATTTTGACAGCGCCCATACCGTAAAGGCGGCGGGCGTTGATAATTCCGATGCCTCGAAGCTCAATAAAGTGACGTATATTTGCCGGAGAAGAGCCGACAAGCGTTTTGTTGGAAACACGTCTGATCTCGACTGCGTCGTCTGCGATAAGACGATGACCTCTTTTGATAAGCTCGATCGCCGTTTCGCTTTTACCGATACCGCTGTCGCCCATCAAAAGCAGACCTTCGCCGTAAACCTCAACGAGAACGCCGTGTCGGGTAACTCTCGGAGCAAGCTCAACATTCAAAAGATTTACGAGAGAAGCGGTAAGCTCGCTTGTTGCGTCCTGAGAAACGAGGATCGCAACGCCGTACTGAGCGGCAACGTTTTTTATCTCGTCAAATGGCTGAAGACCTCGGCAAAAGATCATTGCGGGGGGAACAAGCGAGAGGAACTTGTCAAGAGAGTTGACTCTTTCCTCGGAAGACATTCTTTCAAAATAAGCATACTCTTTTTTTCCGATGATAAGTATTCTGTCTTTGTCGAAAAAGTCGAGATAGCCCGTTAATTCAAGACCGGGTCTGTTGTAGTCGGGAACGCTCACGAGCAAATCGTTGGGGTCCCTGGGAGTATATACTATTTCAAGTGAAAATTCCTTAATAATTTTACCGAGCGATACTGTAAAACCCATAATTCATTACCTACCTTTCAAAGCTGTATTTGGTTTGTGCTTAATTTCTTTCGAAGCAAATACTATCGATACTATTATACTACAAACCGAACTTTTTTTAAAGGGGTATTTTGGATAATACAAGCATGGTTTTTTAGATATTTCTCACAAAAATGTTAAGCTGACAATGCTTATAACTGTAAATGAGCGAGTTGGGAGGAGAAGGAGTTTGAGTGGTGGAAGTCTGCCGTCCTCGCAGCTCCCTCTTTCTTGAGGAAGAGGGAGTTGGGGGTGATGGTGACGACTTTAAATTTGATTGTGGGATAGAGCCGGATTCGATAGCGATATTCGATTTTCTTAACTTTTAGTTTCAGGGATTTTTTATCCACTATCCACAACTTAAGTGTAGAGTGAATGTATGCAGGGTTCGGGGCGTAAGCCCCGATAGGTGGCGGGCGAAGCCGCCGCCATTTAGCCCTCTTTTCCTTGAGGAAAAGGGGGTTGGGGGTATGGGTGACGACAATAATGTTCAATAGAGCCAAATACTTGGGTCGACAGGCAATGATCCTCAAGCTGTGGACACTGATTTATTATCTGCAACGCTTAAGTTGGGACATTGGCACGAGTAGAGGAAAGTTGATGATAGGAAAAAGCTGATGTATGGAACAAAGTTATTTATACAATTTATGGATCAAATCCTTAAGTTGATGACATTGCTTTTGTTCCTCTTAGAACGGCAAATCGCTCCGCTCTTGCCTGCAAAAGGCGGCACATTCGAGTGCCTTGCTTTTGTTCCTCTTAGAACGGCAAATCGCTCCGCTCTTGCCTGTTTGGTGATTAGCCTTGTTATTTATATTTTTTTAATTTTTATTTATTTTTATGTTTGCCTTTTCTGCTTTCGCTTCATATGCTTTTTCTATTGCCAAACTTTTGCGGGCTCTGCCCGCACCCGCAAGCCTTTGAAAAGGCTTGAGCGAAACTTTAATTAGCTTCGCTTGCCTTAAAAAAATCTTTACCTGGCTGTTTTTACTATTCTGCAATCTACATCAACCAAAAGCTCGCTTCCTCGCAATGCATTCCGATATGCCTCGGGATTCTCATAGTATTTTTTGTAATCATCAAACAAAAGATGCTTCCCGAAACTGTATATATCACACGATTTTTCCCGCAGCATCTTTTCCTCCGATTCTTCAATTATCCTCTCAATATTCTTCGAAAAAATTTCCGCTGTTTTTCCCTCCGGAACGTTTTCCGGATTTTCTATCACAGTCAGATCAAGCCGGCATTCGCTGTCAAAGTAAAGCTTGCCGTTGTTGTCGTCGGCTTTGATCTTTGTTTTGCAGTCTGTTACCGCCGCCGTGATGCCGTCAAAGCAAAGCACCGTTCCGTTTTCAATTCCTATCAGCGTTTTGTAGGCTGTAAAATCGTTCTCGTCGAGAAGCCCCGAGCTTCCGTCTTTTGCGAAATAGGCAGCCGTTGACATTCTGATCGCATTATCGGCAAATTTTAAAACGGTTGCCGTAGGTGTTTCCATCGGACTCTGCGATTGATTAATATAATTCAGAACGGTGAAAAAGTTGTCGTTTTTGGACTGTGACGGAGAGATGAGCGTCAGGTGATCTATCGGGATAAGCTGTCCGTCTGCCGTGGCGCAAAGGATATCCTCGGCTGTCGTTTCGGAAACATACAGACTTGCCGTAGGTCGGGTGTCGCTGTATCTGACAAAATAGTCGAGGATCTCTTTCATGTTTTCCTTTGCGGTTTCCATTCCCACAACTACCGCAACGTTCTGACCGAGAAAAGGCTCGCTTCCGGAGCTGTTTTTTATTTTTCCAACCGCTTCGCCGACAGATTTTCCGATTACTTTCAGGTATTTGTTCTGCTGCTTGTCGTTGTCGGAATAGTTGTCGATATACTGCACCGAAACGGCAAAATTATCATCGTGCTTGTCGATCCCGACTCCCTTGACGAGCATTCTGTCCTGAAGCTGGGTTTCGCCGCAGCCCGATAATAAAGGAACGATCAGCAGCCCGACAATTGACAGAGCGGCGGTTTTTGCGGCAAGGGAGCTGATTTTTCTCTTTCCGAGAGAGAAAACGGCTATGAGCGGAAACGCAGCCGACGCTGCCAAGAATATTACAAACAAAACCTTCGTGTTTAAAAACAGATCCCTCACACGGTTAAAGTGAACCGACGCAAGCGAAAGCAAAACGACCGCAGCCGCCGACAGAGGATTGATAAATCGGCATTTATCGGCGCAAAAAGAGCTTTGGATCGTTTCACGCAGACAATAGAACGAAAGCGAAAGATTAACAAACATACCGATCGTCCAAAGTGAAATATACACTGCGTCAAGCCGCTGAAAAGCCCCGAATTCGATCAGCTGAGCGCCCGTGTAAAAAGGGTAGGGCGTCATATATGAATACTCACCCAGAACCCCCAGGAAGATCACGGTAAGCGCAAGCGACGTCAGATTTGAAACAACGACCCAAAGATAAACCGTTTTTTTGACATTGCCCTTTATCCTGCCGTTGAGAATGAACAAAGCCGGGACTGCGGAATTAAGGGCGGTTATGTGAAGAATATTATCGAAAAGACCGCCTCCGTCCTCTAAGAATAAATACGAATAATTAAGCGGATTTATTCTGAACCCGATCGAAAAGCAGCTTGTAGCCACAAGTATGGTGGTTATTATATAAAATACTGCGCTTGTTCGCCCGAGAGCGGCGATACCTTTTGAAGCCGAATAATATACGCCCGCAGCGGTTATTACAAAAAATGCGTTGAAGGGCAGCTTTTGACTGATAAAATTTCCGAGCATGAGCGAAAACAAAACGAGTGACGACACCGACAAAGCAATAAAATACAGCATATAGAATCCCGAAAAAATGCCGCTCAGCGCAGGCTTTTTGATCTGAATTATTTTAATGATATTGCAGTCGGGATTTTTGTTGTTAAATCTTATCAGCACGGCGCAGATCACCCCGATAATGACAGCCGATATCGGGATAGCTATGGAATATACCGAAAGATCGGACTGTTTGACGGTGTATTCGGAATACATCATAGCGCAAAAAATACTGCTTATCGAAAGAAGCCCGAAAAGCTGAAAAGGCGAGATCATCTTGTTTTTTTCCTTTATTTCCATAACAACCTCCGTTACTCATCGATCAGATCCTGAACCTTGATCTGACGCCGTGACAAAACCTTCCAGTCCGCTCTGACGATAAAATCTCTGAATCCGAACAGATCTATCGGAGCGGCAGGAACCATAAACGGCACACCGAAGCTTTCCTTTGAACAAATATTTACCGAAAGAACGCAGAAGAACAGAATTATGCCCCAAACGCCGAAAAAGCCGCCGATAATAATAAACATCATTCTCAAAAAAGCTAT
>CACYDY010000018.1 GCA_902773245.1 uncultured Ruminococcus sp. | reverse complement strand
TGTATGTAATTATAATAAGCATTAAGTCCAAGAATAAAACCGTCGGGGTCATCGCTCAAGCCATCAAGATTATATGGCAATACCGAATGAAAGCCACACAATTGAAAATTTCTGTCGCTCGCAAGCACCGTTACGGTGTAACCCTCGGCTTTGAAGCTGTTGACCAACTTTAAAACCAGCTCCGAGTCAAAGCAAACACCGCCGTTAAACAGCGATCCAACAGCCGCGACTACACTCTCCTGAGTCTGATAACGGTCATTTCTTTTTTGGATCTTATCTCTTGTTTCATAATCCATTCCGTCTAAAAAGGTGACATTTACACCATGCTCCTCTGCAAGATCCTTCAAAAAAGGGAGATCCGAGCCTTTGGGAGCAATACAGCAAACAGCGTCTGTTTTAAGCTTGATACATCTTTCAAGCTTTTTTATGCAATCCTTGTAGTGAGCATTGTCCAGGAAAATTACTGCGTCCACACTGTCGACCGCCTCGTTAAACGAAGTCATCAGGGTAACATTGTCAAACCCGGGGTCGGCGGCAGGCCAAGCTTTTGGTTGGATCAATGTCGTAATATTATATTTGTTGTGTTCTATCAAATATTCTACAAGCAAAGCATATTTGTCTAAGTATGGATAAACACCATATTTCATACATCAGTCACCCTTTTATAAACAGTACAGCTTTCTTTAATAAGAATGCTTATTTTAAGCATCTGCTCCAGCATATCTCTTGCTCCGTCACAAAGTGCAAGCTTTTTTTCGGCTGAAAAATGATCCCCGTCAACAACGTACTTCTGACAAATATTACAATAACGCTGCGCCCAGCAATTAATACACTCCTCGGGGGTAAGCTGAGCTATGTTCATCTGTGCCTTGATATTATTGAAATCAAGACCCTCGTCAAGCGAACCTATCTTCATCACAGCGGAACGCTCATTTACCTTTTCGCACGGAAAGAACTCTCCGTCAACACTGACAAAAATTTTCTTCCTTCCCGAAATGCAGGTACCCGCCGGAACTCCCTGTATCGGAAGATCCTCGTCGCCCGCTTTGAACTCTGCGTGTTTTATGACGAATTGTTTTACATAATTATCCGCAAGCCTTGATTTTGAAATGCCGTCTATTATTTCAAGGTAACTCAACAGCTCCAATGCCATTCGATATTGGAAATACTCGTTGTATTTTTCGACATCGGTTCTTTTTTTATTCTCCAGGTCGTCGTCTTCAAAAACATCGCCGCTGACAAGGATCCTTTCGTTAAGCTCTCTGTTGACCCATTCGTCAATATCACGGAAATCATCGCTCGGATCAATAACCATATTGACCGAAATATACTGGTCAAAAAGGCTTTTGGGGATCACCGAAGAATAATCCCTGAGCCTTTGCATTACCGTATCATACGTCGGCGATCCGTCAATTCTTTTTCTGTTTTTGTCATGAATTTCTTTGGGACCGTCCATGCTGAAAGTTACGCTGACTGCATGGTCAATAAAGAAGCGTATCATTTCTTCATTCAAAAGAGTTGCATTTGTGGTGATGGAATAATCTATTTCCTTTCCGTCAAACACTTCTTCCGTGTATTCAACAGCTTTTTTTATCAAAGGAAACGAAATAAGAGGTTCTCCGCCGTAAAATGAAATAACCACCTTATCCATTCTTTTTGAATGCTCGGCAAAGAAGTCAATTGCTCTTTTAGCGGTTTCCCAACTCATATGTTTTGATGTATGAGAACGAAATTTAGAATCGTCGGTACTGTTTGCAAACGGACAATACGAGCAGCAGAGGTTGCAGGCCTGTGTAACCTGGAGAACAAGAGCTTCCATTCCGGAATCAAGAATTTCCTCCACCTTGTCAGTCAAAGGGTGTTTCAGTTCTTTAACATGATTGTTTGAAAGAAATCCCTGCATTTTCAGCTTTTCGATCTCATCTTGACACTGTTCGATGCCGCCGTTTTCACCAAGATAATCGTAGCATTCTTTGGAGATATTAACCAAAGTGTTTTTGTTAACATCAAAAAAATAATAATTTTTCGGAGATTTAAGCAATTTTATGAATGCGTCCATTGTGATCCGTCCCAATAATCAAATATACACAACCGTTCTTAACCTGTTTGATACAAAAAATTTCTAACCTATATCCAAATTATAACACGTAAAAGCTGCAATGTCAAACCTTTATGTTAAAAGAATTAGAAATTGATTATTATTTTTGTAGGATTTTTATGTTGTATTTAAATTTGTCATTTTTTGCCATAGACAAATAAATTATCAGGACTAATATATCTTTATGGTGTGTTGATAATAAGGTTGTCTATTATTCTTGAATTTCGTTTTTGTCTGCTTGGGCATATAGCAGTGTGGTTATAATTTTCTCGATCCTATTGTTTTTGAATATAGCACCGCAGATCGTCGTTCCCCTCTCCTACCTTTCGTTCGGTCTGATGTGGGCATTTTCCTGTTTGACAAAAATCCCGCTCACTGCACACTATTCGATGAATAATTACAACGGAGAATCGGCTCTTGAAAATCCTCTGCTCATCAGGACAAATTCCATCTTAACATTTTTGTGGGGCATTTTGTATGTTCTGACGTCGGTGTGGACATTCTTTTTA
>CACYDY010000017.1 GCA_902773245.1 uncultured Ruminococcus sp. | reverse complement strand
TTTTACCTAAAGGCATTTTTTTAGGAGTTGCTTTGATTTATAGTTTTTTGATTTCGCTGAGGGAAATTTGTCGATCTTTTCTGCTTTCTTCCGTCAGCGACTCCCTAAAGGGATTAGGCTTCGCCGTCACCGGCTCTGCCTTTGAAAACCGCAAACTTTTGAAAAAGTTTGATCAAAACTTTAATGTGCTAAATCTTTTAGATTTCGAATATAACAATATCAACTGAGCTTTTTGGGAGGTAAACAATATGAAATTGCGTAACACTAAGAATAAGCTGCTGTCCGTTCTCCTGTCGGCTGCAATGCTGCTGCCCTTTGCTGTTGTGCCGATCAGTGCCGAGGCTGTTGTTGTCGGCAGTGATACGGAATGGACGGTATCGGATTATTACTCATCGGAAAACCGCAGTTTATGGATACAGTCATCGGGGAGCAGTATTTCCGTTGACAGTAATGCTGTTAATAAACTTCGTACAAGCTTCGGAAAGCATGAATCTCAGGTTGAGGTTAAAGTAAAATTTCCAAAAAATAAGGACGATGACTACAAAAAAGACTACGGAAAAGCTCTTTTTGAAAAAGCCGTTGAACATACGGGAATTCCGACTCAGGGCGATTTTATCGAATATCAGATGATAGGCTGGTACTTTGAATACTCCGGTTCTGTTGAAAATGGTCAGAACTACATGAATTATAAATTCGTAATTACCTACCTGACAACAGCTGCGCAGGATAAGGAGCTTGATGAAAAAGTCAGCGAAATTATAACCTCGCTGAATCTTGGAGGAAAGTCTGACTATCAAAAGGTAAAGGCGATTTATGACTATGTGTGCGATAACGTCGTTTATGACAATGTTGCGCTTATGGTTGCGGTTTACACACCGATTTACTACCCCACCGGGCATTCGGCTTACGGAGCTTTGTGTAAAGGAACGTCTGTATGTCAGGGTTACTCTGCCGCTATGTACAGACTTTTGCTTACCGCAGGAATAGACGCAAGAATTATGTCGGGTACTTCTCACGGCGAAAGTCATGCGTGGAATATTGTCAGACTTGGTGATAAATACTATTTGATAGACTCAACGTGGGACGCAGGCGTTGATAATTACGAATATTTTTTGAAATCGTGGAAAGATTTCCCTGATCATGATCCCGAGGATAAGTTCAAAACGGCGTCGTTCAAAGCCGAATATCCTATTGCGTCGTCTTCCTATGATCCCGGTAATGATACCGAGCCGACAACGCCTGTTTCAAAGCCGACGGGCAAGTCTAAGATTATCGGTGATGTTAGCGGCGACGGTGAGGTTACTTCCGAGGACAGTCTGATAGTTTTGCGTATATCCGTTGGTTTGGACAAAGCTGCAGGAAGTACAAAACTATATGACGTTAATGCCGACGGTTCTATAGACAGTGAGGATTCGCTTCAAATTTTGAGATATTCGGTTGGTTTGAGCGCAAGTGATCTGATAGGAACCAAGATTTCTTAATATATTATAATATTATACAAAGCCGCACGGAAACACTGTGCGGCTTAAAATTTGATATAGGGCAGTTTAAAAAGCTAAAGTTGTTCATATGGGCGGCAGGGGGAGAGATGCCCTATAGAACAAAAGCGGCGCTGTCATTAAACAGCACCGCTTGATATTACTTAATCTTCCTCTTCAGGTTCGTCATATTCCCAGTTATGCCAAACGTTCTGAACGTCATCATTGTCCTCAAGGTTGTCAAGAAGTCTTTGCATTTTTATGATCTGTTCTTCGTCGTCAAGCTTTGAATAGTTGCTCGGAACCATTTCAATTTCCGCTTCGATGAACTTGTAGCCCTTATCGGAAAGAGCTTCGTTAACTGCGCTGAAATCCTCGGGTTCGGTGTATATTTCAAAAACATCGTCCTCAACCTTGAAATCCGATGCGCCGTTCTCAAGTGCGTCCTCCATCACGGTATCCTCGTCGAGGTCTTCGCTTTCGGTGATAAGAACGCCCTTTCTTTCGAACATAAACGACACACAGCCCTGTGTTCCGAGATTACCGCCGAATTTGTCGAAGTAGTGGCGAACCTCGCCTGCGGTTCTGTTTCTGTTGTCGGTGAGCGCTTCAACTATAACTGCGATACCGCCCGGGCCGTAGCCCTCGTAAGTTACCGACTCATATTTTGACGAGTCGCCGTCGCTTGCGGCTTTTTTGATAATACGCTCGATATTGTCATTGGGAACATTGTTTGCCTTTGCCTTTGCAATGCAGTCTTTAAGCTTTGAGTTTACGTTCGGGTCTGCGCTTCCGCCTTCTTTGATGGCAACGATAAGCTCCCTGCCTATCTTAGTAAATATTTTGGCTCTTGCACCGTCGTTTTTAGCTTTTTTATTTTTAATGGTGCTCCATTTAGAATGTCCTGACATTCTTTGATCATTCCTTTCGCAGTAATTGCCGTTCGGTTACCTGGACAGAGGTATTGCGGTTACCGAACCAAAATTAATCAAGTGCTTTTTGACCGCAAAAGCGGCCACGATACAGCATTATCTTGTTTAGTTTATCATATATTCGGAAAAATTTCAAGAAGTTATCTTTAGTTTGTGATAATAATAATGCCCTTTTACAATTTATTCATAAATTCATGCAAATATTG
>CACYDY010000016.1 GCA_902773245.1 uncultured Ruminococcus sp. | reverse complement strand
TTGTCGTTGTGATAAACTATCGCATTTCACCCATTGCGCATTGCGCATTGCGAATTGCTAATTGAATTA
This sequence comes from uncultured Ruminococcus sp., assembly GCA_902773245.1. Lineage (GTDB taxonomy): Bacteria > Bacillota > Clostridia > Oscillospirales > Acutalibacteraceae > RUG592. Next base: position 3,000 of record CACYDY010000016.1, on the reverse strand, counting down.
GGGGGGTGTTTGAGTGTTTACAAAATATAGTGTAAAAAAGCCGCTTACCGTGTTGGTTGCGGTAGTGCTTGTGTTGGTTTTGGGGATAGTGAGCTATACCGAAATGACACCGAGTTTGTTTCCGAGTATGGAGTTTCCGTATGTAATTATTGTTACTACATATATCGGCGCAAGCCCCGAGGAAGTCGAAACTACCGTCACCAAACCGCTTGAGCAGTCTATGGCTACGCTGGATAATGTGGTTGAGGTGCAGTCAAGCTCCTCCGAGAATTATTCTATGGTCATGGTAGAATTTGCCGAGGACGCAAACATGGACTCCGTGACCGTTGATATCAACAGTAAATTAACGCAGCTCAGCGGTTCATGGGACGATAAAGTTGGTGCGCCGTACACAATGAAGATAAACCCGAATATGCTGCCTGTGGCGATAGTCGCTATCGGTCGTGACGGCGACGACGTGTACGAGATATCCGATTTTACAAGAGACACGCTGACAAATAAGCTTGAGGGCATAAACGGAGTTGCAAGCGTGTCAATGGGCGGCGTTATCGATCAGACGCTTGAGGTTGTGCTGTCGGAAAAGAAAATCTATGATGTAAACGACAAGATACATAACGCCGTTCTTGATCAGTTCAAGGACGCGGAGGAAACGCTTGACAACGCTAAAAAGCAGCTTGACGAAGGTTTAGCCAAGGCGAAAGACGGCAAAAAGGAAATTGAAAAAGGCAAAGAGGAGCTGAACAAAAAGCATGACGAGCTGTCCGAACAGCTTTCATCTGCGGAAGTTGAGATTTCGTCAAAGGAGAGAGAACTTCTCGAAACAAAGCTTACTCTTATCGAAACTATTTCTCAGCTGACCGATAAAAAACAGCAGCTGGAGCAGACTTTGCCGATTATGAAGGAGCTGCAGAAGGCTATTCACGAGGTACTCAACAGAAAAAATAATCTTAGTTCCGAGCTTGACGAGTATGAATATCTTAGCAGCGAATATAAAGCGCGCAAAGAAAAAAGCGACGACCTTGACCGGGCTATGACCGCAATTACAACAGACAGTTCTTTGAATGACGAGCAGAAGGAAGCGGCGCAGCAGGCTCTTGAAAACAGTCCGGAGTACGTTCAGGGGAAAGCCGGATTTGCTGAGATACAGGCGCGAATTTCCGCCAAGGGCATGAATATAGTTACGCTTGAAGCGGCAAGGTTTGCCGTAAAAGAAGCGTTGAATGTTGCGGACACATCGTTCGATACGCTTAATAAAGCAATGGGCAAATTCGGCACGTCGCTTGACACGATAGATGATGACGTTGGCGCGCTTGAGTCGGGCATGTCGCAGATAGATGACGGAATAGCGATGCTTAACGACACAATTTCGCAGCTTGATCAGGGTGCGGTTTCAATTGCGGACGCTAAAAAGGAGCTTGGAACACAGAAATCACAGGCTGAATTTCAGATGAGTTCCGCTTTGACTGATCTTAAAATCACCGAAAGCACTGTAGATCAGACAATTGCACAGCTGGAGCAGTCGAAAAAAACGCTGGACGACTCCGTTAAGCAGCTTCAGGACACAAAAAAAGAGGCACTTGAAAAAGCGGACATAAAAGATACGCTGACAATGAGCATGATATCGCAGATACTTACAGCACAGAATTTTTCGATGCCCGCGGGATATCTGAAAGGCGAGAAGGATAACGTTCTTGTGCGCGTCGGCGATAAATTCGGAAATCAGAACGAGCTTGCGAAACTGATGCTTTTTGACCCGGGCATTGACGGTATTGACCCCATATATCTTGACGATGTTGCGGACGTTGATCTCACCGACAACAGTGACGAGATATACACAAAGCTCAACGGCGAAAACGGCGTTGTCGTATCGTTTACGATGCAGTCCGACGCGGCTACCGCCGAAGTATCGGACAATATCGGAAAAGAGCTGAAGAAGCTCACCGAGGAGTACCCCGGACTTCACTTTACAACGCTGATGGATCAGGGCGATTATATTCACCTGCTTGTTGATTCGGTTATCAGCAACCTTCTTTGGGGCGCGCTGTTTGCGATAGTAATCCTGTTTATTTTCCTGCGCGACATTCGCCCGACGTTTGTCATTGCCTGCTCAATACCGATATCGGTAATATTTGCGATAGTGCTTATGTATTTCACGGGCATATCAATTAATATGATTTCGCTGTCGGGTCTTGCTGTCGGCGTGGGAATGCTTGTTGACAACTCGGTCGTTGTTATCGAGAATATATTCCGTCTCAGAAATAACGGCGCAAGCCCGATACAGGCTGCCGTGTCGGGTGCGATTCAGGTCACCGGGGCGATTTTTGCGTCAACCGCAACGACTGTGTGCGTGTTCCTGCCTATCGTATTTACGGAGGGCGTCACTCGTTCGCTGTTCCAGGATATGGCGCTGACAATCGGCTATTCGCTGTTGGCAAGTCTGATTGTTGCGATAACGCTTGTTCCGGCAATGTCGCAGGGACTGTTGAGCCGTGGTTCGAAAAAGCTGAAAGTAAGGCGTTCAAGCAAGCTGCTGAACGGATATAAACGAATGATATCATTTTCGCTTGATCACAAAGTAATCGTTCTTGTGGCTGCTGTATTGCTGCTTATATCAACCGGACTGCTGTCGATACTCAAGGGCTTTTCGTTTATTCCGGATATGCAAAGCACACAGGTGTCGATGAATGTTACAATGCCGAAGGGCACAACGTTTGACGATTCTTCCAAAATGACAGATGAGATTTACAAGCGTCTTGAAAATATTGAAGAGATAGAAGATGTCGGCGCGATAGTCGGTTCGAATGTACTCTCGAGCACGTCGTTTGGCTCGCTGGGTGCGGGAAATACGGACAACAACGTTTCAATTTATATTATTCTGCAGGACGAGAGAAAGATGAAGCGTTCGATTTCGGAGGTGTGCGACGACATTTCGCAGAGAATGTCCGATCTCGACTGTGAAGTGAGCGTGGACGCGTCGGGCATGGGAAGTATGATGGACGC
>CACYDY010000015.1 GCA_902773245.1 uncultured Ruminococcus sp. | reverse complement strand
TCGGCAAGAGTACCGTACAGATCGAACATATAATTTTTGTACATAAAATCACCTCACGGAAATTTTGAAAATTTGGGTATTGCTATGAATATTATATAATGTTGCGGTAATAAAGTCAATTGGTTGATTTTATAAACCTGTAAAAAGAAAGCATATTGACATTATCATATAAAATGTCAATATGCTTTGCGTATATCAGAGCTTAGTCAAAGCCTTGGATAGCTGTGACTGATTTTTGTTTGACTCTTTCATCTTTTTCGCAAGATGACAAGGTGAAAAGCCGCTGTGAATCTTCTTTGTTATAATATTTAACAAATACTTTTTCAGAATACCAAACTCCTTTTATCCAAAATTAACAATTATATAGATAACCATAATAGCAGCTACCACAAGCAAAGAATAGATTACAAATCTTGCTGTAGAAGTAAAAGTTTGGAATTGCGCTTGTTGAGCTTTTAATTGAGCTTGTTGAGCTTTTAATTGAGCTTGTTGTTTTGCTTCTATCACAGTAGGTCTTTTATCTCCTACTCCACCCGCTGTAACAACATACGACCCATTATCCAATTCTGAAACAGAATATTCAAATTTTTCACGCAGCATTGCACCATAACTGTTTTGAGAATCGACATAACCATACGCTTTATATCGATTGCTGCCTATCGATTCTACCCTCAACTCTTCCGCCGGACAGAAAACCGCCGAATACGGTGATTTGAGGACTTTCTTAACCTCGGGTATAATTGCCTCAAGCACTTTTTGTTTGTTCATATGAACACCTCACGTCAATAAATTATATTATTATCTCATATACTTGAATCCAAAACAAAATACAAGATCACAAATAGGTTTTCGGGGTTGTATTTTCACATAATGATGATATTCGATAATTATTAACAATAACGATTAACAAATACACTATTCATAATAATAGCCTTTACCATCACACAAGTAACATTTTTCCCAATGAGCTTCTTCGTCCGGATCATTTGTATACCATTGCTTGACTTGTCCGGCACCGTTACAAGCTATACAAGTTTTCTTTGTTCCCACATTTGAGCTTCTCGTTCCTGCGGAACTACTTGATGTACCGACACTGTTTGCAGTATAAACCGAACTGCTTTGAGTTGAACTTTTCGAGCTTGACGAACCACCACCTGAACACATAGTCATTGAAAGGATAATGCAAATAACCATTACCAGTACAAAAAATCTTGCACCAACATTAGCCGACTCTGATTTCATTTTATTTCACCTCATTACGTTATACAAAAGAAAAAATTTCATTCTTACTGCTTTGAATGTAATCATATTACCGAGTTACCCCGTATACCTAAATCCGGGATAATATACAAGATCACCGTCAATATAAACATACAATTGTTCTTCGAATGCGCTGTCCCGCAGCGTTGCCGATTTTCCGTTGCTGAGCGTGATATCCGATGGAATTTGAGACAATATTTCATACGCAACCAAAATATGGTCAAGCTCCTTTGAGAGCTGTCCGAGATAACCGTATCCATAGGTTGCCGAGCTGCTGCATCTCACGGTTAGCGTTGCGATATACTCATTGGATATTTCACGTTTTTTCACGAGAGTTACAGTACAGTTCATCGAGTTTATTTTTGCTTCACGGCAGGATTGGCTGAGCATAATACTGCCCTTGACATCGTTGAAAGCCTGAACGTACTCGGTTTCCACAAGCTCAATTGTTTTTTCTTCGCTGTATTCCTCAAACATCTGTATCCCGAAATAACCACCGACAATTACAACTGCCGCAGCAGCAACAGCCGCCACTGCATTTTTGTTGAATTTACCGCTCACGGCTGAGTACGAGGGCTCACAAGCTATCCCGTTTCGTTTTTTCAAATCGGGAAGTGACATTACATAAACCATATAGGCAATACCAAAGAAAAAACAATTAACAGCACTGACCGTGTGCCCCTTTTCGCTCGCCGCTCTTGATATAAAAACGCAGGCGGCTATGTAAACGGCAATAACGATCACACTGACAATCAAACCTATAAATGATAAAACATTGATCATTTTTCATCTCTCCCATGCGTTATCATTCAGAGCTGTCCTTGTGAGCTTCATTCGTGTATTTCCATAAATCATTTTTGACAGCGTTATCATTTTCCTGTTGCCATTTTGCTTTTCCGCATCTTTGACATATATCTTCATAATAATGACGATTTACCTTACCACATTTACATTTCCATGTGAACCTGTTTGCAAGTTTTGTCGAATCGGTTGCTGCACCGGTTGAAACCGACACGATATTAACCGATCTCGCCTTAAGATCGGGCAGCGAAGCGACATACACCATATACGGCAATCCAAGAAAGAATATCACAATTGCGTTTTCCAAATGCCCTTTGTCCAAAGCCGTTTTTGCCAATCCTATGCACGCCCCAATATATCCAAAAAGGTAGATTATGCCGGCAATGCCCAAAATAAAATCAAAAATCACCACTCCAACAGTACTATCAAACATTTTTTCTCCTCCTTATTAAAAAGCCTTAAATCTTATCAAATTTTTGAATAACCACTCCTTTTCTATAAATTACTAATACATTGCAACGTATATAATAACC
>CACYDY010000014.1 GCA_902773245.1 uncultured Ruminococcus sp. | reverse complement strand
GGGGTATGGGTGACGTCAATAAATGTTAAATAAAACCAACATCTTGGGTCGACAGGAATAAATCCTTAAGTTGTAGATAGTGGTTTAAAAACTTAAAGCTTTTGTTTGGTGAATTCAAAAAAGCTTCTCATATACTAAAACAACCAAATTCTCTTTGAGCTGCGGTTTGATCGACGGATTATTCACAGACCAACTCAACTCAGCTTCTCTCTGAGAGTACACAGTATTTTCTTTTCCTTTCGGCTGATCTGAACCTGTGACGTTCCCATGATTTTAGCTGTCTGGGACTGAGTAAGACCTTTGTAATATCTCAGCAATATAAGCTGTCTGTCATCTTCGGAAAGCTTTGACAATTCGTGTTCAAGACTTAATCGTTCCGCAAGCTTCTCCTCGCCCGATTCAACGGCAATGTCTATCTGTGAAATATCGTCGCTGTCGTCCTCCGACACCGTCAGCGACAGCGGCTGTCGGCATGCGCAGAGCGCTTCTATGGTTTGCTCCTCGGTGGCTTCTATCATTTTTGAAAGCTCGGTTACAGTAGGTTCAACTCCCATTCTGTTTATGTAGTCCTGCCCCGCCCTTTGCGCTTTAAGCGCAAGCTCTTTCAGGCTTCGGCTGACTTTGAGCGCGCCTCCTCGGCGAAACAAGCCCTTTATCTCACCCATTATCAACGGCACGGCGTAGGTCGAAAAACAAAGCCCTCTGCTTTGGTCGAACCTCTCTATCGCTTTCACCAATCCCAGACAGCCTGCGCTGAACAGGTCGTCATATTCTATCCCTCTCCCCTTGAATCTGTGCGCAATACTGTGTACCAGCCCCAAATTTTCATCGGCGGTTATTTCCCTTGTTTCAGTCATTGCCAACCGACTTGTTCCTTCTTATGATATACTTCTCCATGGTTACGGTCGTTCCGCAATTGACCTTTGATGTAACCTTGAGCTTGTCCATAAAGCTCTGCATAACCGCAAAGCCAAGCCCGGCACGTTCACCTCCGACTGTTGAAAAAAGAGGTTCCATAGCCTGATTGATATTCTCTATTCCCTTTCCTTTATCTCTTATTTTGATAATAATTTTGCCTGTGTCGAAAATTTTAGCATTGACGGTAATCTGACCCTCGCCGTATTCGTAACCGTGGATTATAGAATTTGTAACCGCCTCCGAAACTGCTGTTTTGATATCCGCAAGCTCCGTGATGGTCGGGTCAAGCGGCAAAACAAACGCGCTTACAGCCGCCCTTGCAAAATTTTCATTCATACTCTTGCTCGAAAAAGTCAGGTTCATCTCATTTATCAATTCCATACATTCTGCCTCCTCACATAGTTATCGAACGAACGCCCGACAGCGAAATTATCCGCTCCAGATGCGGCGGCACATTTACGAGAGATATTTTCCCCCCGGCAAGCTGCATCATTCGGTATCGTCCCATAATAAGACCTATTCCCGAGCTGTCCATAAACTTCACACGCTGAAAGTCAAGCACAAGCATTCGGGGATTATGCTTTTGAATTTCACTGTCAATGCAGAATCTGATGTCCCTTGCGCTATGGTGATCAATTTCGCCGTACAGCACCGCAGTCAAGATACCGTTGTCATAAATAGTCTTTACATTCATTAACATTCCTCCGTAGTCTTAACGATAATTGACAACAGATTGATCTTTGATAATTAAGGAAGCACTGATTAAATCTGTTGCTCATATTGCGAAGAATTTTTTCAGGCAAATTGCACGAATATCGTGCAGGAATACTGTCGTACCCCAAGGGCACTTCCTTCGGGCGTATTTCAAGCGATTTGAGTGCAATTTGACGAAAAAGGCAAGGCAAGATGAGTGCCAAGCCCGTAGGACGTGATTTAATCAGTGGTTCCTTAAGCAATCTATTGCCAAAAAACAAAAACACGCTTCACAAATATATTGTAAAACGTGTTAGGTAAAAAATTGAGTGTATTCTGTTGTGAAATCAAAAGAATTATTGTTTCTTTTTTCTGAGATAAGACCCCTTTGGAATAACTCTGTCGGTTTTTAAATACAATCTCTCCATTGCGTGAGGCGTACTTTCAACGACCTCACCATATTCGTTTTTGATCTCGATCGCCTTGACCTCAAAGGAACGTCCGCCGGGCGGCAGAATATCAAGTGTGTCACCTGTAAAAAACTTGTTTCGCTGTGTAATAATATTGTACTCTTCGCCGCTTTCCTCGCACATCGCCACAACGTCATACTCTCTGATATAACCGCCGTTTCCCGTAACCTGACCCGGTTCATGACCGAAAAAGAAGCCTGTGTTATACTCTCGGTGACTGACTTTGTTGACTTCGTCTTTTATCCAATCCGCAAGGACAAAGCTTGAGCCCATTTCGATGTAGTCTTTGACCGCATTGCTGTAAGCGTTTGTAATAACCGATGTGTAATAAGCCGATTTGGCTCTTCCCTCAATTTTCAGACTTGTAACGCCGGCCTCAAGCAGCTCGGGTATATGCTCTATCATGCACAGATCTCTCGAATTATATAAAAACGTACCCTTGTCCGTTTCTTCAACGGGGAAATACTGTCCCTTTCGATTTTCTTCATAAAGGTGATATTTCCAGCGGCACGGCTGCGCGCAGTCGCCTCTGTTGGCATCTCTTCCCGTCATATAGCTCGATATCAGACATCTTCCCGAAAAAGACACACACATTGCGCCATGCACGAAAACCTCTATTTCAAGATCATCGGGTATATTTTTCCTAAGCTCGGCAATTTCTTTGACAGTCATTTCTCTCGCAAGAACGACTCTTTTTGCTCCCATATTATAAAAAGCATTTGCCGATGCATAGTTTACTATACCTGCCTGTGTAGAAATGTGAATGTCAACCTTTGGGGCATACTTTTTTGCAAATTCCATTACTCCCAGATCGGCAATTATAAAAGCGTCCGCACCAAGCTCCTGCGCCGTCCTCAAAAACTTGGGAAGCTCTTCAAGCTCGCTGTTTCTCGGCAGTGTGTTGCAGGTTATGTAAACCTTAACGCCGCGGCTGTGAGCGTATTCAATACCCTTTGCGAGATTTTCGTCATTGAAATTTTTCGACGCCGTTCTCATTCCGAACTGTTCTCCCGCAAGATATACCGCATCTGCTCCGAAATTAACTGCCGACATCAAGCACTCCAAATCGCCTGCCGGAGATAAAACCTCATATTTTCTGTTCATTATATCACTCCAAATTCGGCACCCACCTGTTGTGAGTGCCGCAATTGCTTTTTTATAAGAGGCTGCTTAATATCTTGACGTGAGCAGATTTTCGATCATAATTTTGCTGAGATCAAGGAAAAAATCCGCAGGAATACTGTCGTATTGTAAGGATTTTTGACGCAGAGATCAGCAAAATTTGCC
>CACYDY010000013.1 GCA_902773245.1 uncultured Ruminococcus sp. | reverse complement strand
TGCCCCTAACTAACTGTTCTCACCAAAGTTACCTCGCCGCTCCAAGGCGACGCAAAAAGCGTATTTTTTAAAAATTGATTTCCGTGGTCGTTCATCCGCCGTCACATACCGAGATAATGCCGCTATTCAGGCTAAAAGGCTCTGCCGTTTCAACTATTATGACTTTGTCCAAAAGACTGTTATAATATTATTATCAAATTAAATTTCAATATTTATTAAAATCAAAAATTCTTTTTCCTTATTTTGCATACATGATCGACTTTTGGTTAATACTGTTATTAAATCAAAAGAAGGAGTTAATCATATGAACAAAAAAAGATTTTTAATTTCCCTTGTTCTTGCTCTGTCCTTAATGACGGCTTTCATATTAAATGAAAGCAATGCTTTTGCTCTCTCCAAATACGGCTCATCAGGCAGCGAAGTCACTCAGATCCAGCAAAAGCTCCAATCTCTCGGTTATTACAGCGGCAGAATTGACGGTATTTACGGCACCAATACTAAAAAAGCCGTCACCGAGTTTCAAAAAAGCTGCGGACTGACTCCCGACGGTATTGCCGGAACAAAAACGCTTTCTTATTTGGGACTTTCGTCATCTTCGAACAATTATGGATTTACCCAAAGCGAAACCGACCTTTTAGCGAGAACTATTTCCGCAGAAGCGCGCGGGGAGCCTTATGAAGGTCAGGTTGCCGTTGGCGCCGTTATTCTCAACAGGATCGAACACCCGTCGTTCCCCAACACGATGGCCGGTGTGATCTATCAGAACGGTGCGTTTTCCTGCATCGATGACGGTCAGATAAACCAGCCTGTTTCCGAATCAAGCAAGCGCGCGGCGGTCGACGCAATGAACGGATGGGATCCTTCGGGCGGAGCGATCTATTATTACAACCCGGTAACTGCAACAAGCAAATGGATAAGATCACGCCCGATTATGGTTACGATCGGCGCTCATGTCTTTTGTTCTTAACTTTTTTATTAATGGGTGTTGATATTAAATATATTGTACAAAAATACCTCATCAAAATTTGCTAATGTTGAGATTTTTTAAAAAAGTAGCAAGAATTTTTGTAAAAACTATTGTTTTTATCTCCGTTATTTAGTAATATTAATATAGATATTTTATCTACTAAATTTTTAATAAGGGGGATCATTAACAATGAGTGTTCCAACCAGCTCAAGCAGTATTTACACCCATAATCTTAACACTGTTAAGGTTTACTTCCGAAAACCGATGGCTTTGATCATTTCGATTTTGTCGTTGGTTACGTTGGTTTTGAATTTTCTTGTAAACTCAAAAGCAACGACAGCAATCACCGATGGTATGAGCGAATATTTTAAACAGAATAATATTGCTTATACTCCCGAAGCTTCAAGCAATGTACTAAGCTACCTTATTACCGGCATTTGCATCGCTTGTTTCTTTATGATCTATTTTTCATCTGCAACACCTAACGGCAATCCTTCGATTTTCTTCGCCGTACTCCATGCCCTTTCCGTTATTGAGCTTTTGCTTTATGCTATTGCTTCTATCTTGATCGTAGTTGTCGGACTTATCTCTATCCTTTCCATAGACACAGTTATCACATATGCTGTCAACAACATGGAAGGGTTCGAAAACATTAATCAAGAAGAATTAAGTCGTCAGATCGAATCATTCAGACCTACTCTTTTTCTTGCTCTTGGTATTATCGTTGTGATCCTGGCTATCGTTCTTGTTTATGTCAATGCTCAGACGGCTTTCCTCAAATCATGCAAACGTTCATGTAAAGAACCGAGCCTTTTCTACAAGGGTGCAAAAACATTCGGTAACCTTTCAATGGTTGCAGCTTTGCTCCAACTTGTTTGCATTGTTATCGCTTATCTTGCTTTAACAAGTGTTGAAACCGAGATGCCTGTTGATTTCTCTAATTTTTCAACTCCGATGCTTGCAGCGTCTGCCTGCGGAGCGATCACAACTTTGTTAAAGGGTTCTTTCTGTAAGAAATGGGAGCCTTATGCCAAGGAAAACGACAACTCCGATTATGTTGCTGCTGCGGCGGCTGCTCGTTCGCCTGAAGCTAATCCAATCGCTACATTCAAGGCTACCACAAGACGCAGCAACGACGCCGTAAAGCAAAGTCAGCCTTACCTTTACGGCGAAGAGCCGAACAATGACCCGAACAAAAAGTCATCTTACATTCCCGAAGAGCTTCAAAACGATTATCAGCCGCAATTTGATCAGAATCAGGGCGGTATGATGGGCGATCCGTTCAGAGGCGATCCTTTTGCTCAGCCTCCGATGCAGCCGATGGGCGGCGATCCGTTCGCAGGCGATCCGTT
>CACYDY010000012.1 GCA_902773245.1 uncultured Ruminococcus sp. | reverse complement strand
ACGCTTTCAAGTCCCTTTTGGATAGCTTCCGCAGAAACTCCGCAGTACCTGCAAACCGAAATTGCGGCAAGCGCATTGTAAATGTTAAACTTTCCCGGAATACCGACATTTACTCTGTAGCTGTCATAGCCGCCGAGGTCGAAGCTGACTCCCAAAAATCCCGGACGTCTTGTCAGCTCTCCGTTTTCGGCATATACATCGCTGCTTTTGTCAAAGCCGAAGGTTTCGATCCTGCATGAAGCGTCCGAAACCACGCTGTCGTATACTTGGCAGTCTTTGTTGATAAAGCCAAGCTCGCACTGCTTGAACAGCAGCTTTTTGCAGTCGAGGTATTCTTCCATGTCAGCGTGTTCGCTGTCGCCGATGTGATCGTTTGAAAAATTGGTAAAAACAGCATAATCGAATTTGATGGCGTCTGTTCTGTGCCATTTAAGTCCGAGAGATGACGCTTCAATTACAAATGCCCTGCAGCCCTCATCGACCATTTTGCGAAGCGCCTGCTGAATTTCAAATGATTCGGGAGTCGTGTTGTTGGTTTTGTAAATATTATCACCGATAACAATTCCCAACGTGCCGATCGTTCCTGTTTTGATTCCGCCGGCTTCAAGAATAGATTTGATCATGCTTGCCGTTGTCGTTTTGCCTTTTGTTCCCGTGAGCGCAATGGAAATAAGCTCCTTTGCAGGGTGGCGGAAAAAGTTAGCGGAAAGCTCGGCGAGAGCTTTTCTTGTATCGTCAACTTTTATGACCGTCACACCCTCAAGGCTCACGACATCGCTCAGCACGACTGCCGAAGCGCCGCTTTGGACAGCGGAAGCGGCAAATTTGTGAGCGTCTACGTTGTAACCCTTCAAACAGACAAAAACATCTCCGGGTTTTACTTTTCTTGAATCATAAACAAGTCCGTTTATTTCGATGTCCGAACTGCCCGAAAGAATCGTATGTTCGACTGAATTTAATAGCTGCGATAATTTCATAATTTAGCTCCTTCTAAAAAGATGTGGTTTGCATATATATTATTAGTATGTAAAATCCAATGCGCAAAATTACAGTTGGATATATTAGTGTAATATGTGCGAAAAAACATTTAAATTACTCTTGAATTTTTTAGGATAATGTTATAAAATAAAGAGTAGGATATTGCAACCGCAGTTAAAAATGCTTTGAGTGCTGCTTCGAACCCTGACCGATCGGGATGTTTGTGTATCCTTCGGCACACCTTTATGCTTTCAATATATAAACAACATATCAGGAGCTTGGCATGACAGCGTAAAACGCAATTCAATTAAAAATTATTGCGGCGCAGTCTTAAAAACAGCGGCAAAACCAACTATAATAAAAATACTACAATTATATCAAATTGTCAATCAATGAAAACCGTGTGAAATAAATAGTTACAAATATTTGTTATTATTAACAAAAGAAATGAAAAAATAAAAAAAATTATGAAATCTTTTTATTTCGGGCGTGTTAAAGATTTGTGAACATAAGAAAAAGACAATCGAAATTGTTGCAAGTTGCACAAAAGGTTTTTGTGATAATTTCCAAAAACTTAGCGTTACTTTTGTGCACTGTGACTTTTGGGGTAAAATTTGATATGCAAGCTGCACAATTTTTTGAGCATAATATATTTAGAGCAATAAAAATATATAAAGATATTGAAAAAAAGATGTGCATATGTTATTATTTATGTAGTGGCAATGCTGTTTTTTGCGGGCGGCTTAAAGCTGTGTGTTGAGTATGTCTGAAAGACAGCATCACTGGGTTCATATCCGGATTAAAATATTTTCTAAATCTAAGAAAGAAGGAAAAAGAAAATGAACAAAACAAAAAGATTTTGTGCGATCGCACTCGCAGCAATGATGGCTGTTACTGCATTTGCAGGCTGCGGCGGCAGTGACACAACAACAAACAACGGCGGCAGCACAGGCACAGCTTCAACAGTCGGCGGCGGCACATCTGCAGTAACGGTTGACAGCGTTGAAGATCCTCTCTACGGCGAGGGCGCAAACGGTACTATCAATCTTAAGGTGTGGGGCCCTGACGCAGCTCAGGAAATTCTCAAGGAGCAGTGCGCAGCATTCAGCGAGAAGATGAAGCCGTACGGCGATGTTCAGATCGAAGTTGTTCCTCAGGGTGAGTCTGACTCGGCTGCATTGGTTCTTAATGACGCAACAGCAGCTGCCGATGTTTTCGGTTTCGCCTGCGACAACCTTGACAAGCTCGCAAGAACAGGTAACCTTCTTGAAGTAACAAATGCCGATAAAGAGTTTGTTATTAACTCCAACAGCGAAGGTTCTGTAGGCGCAGCAACTTATAAGGATAAAATCTATGGATATCCCGAAACAGGCGACAACAGCTATATTCTTGCTTATGACAAGAAGGTTGTAAGCGCTGATCAGGCTAAGACTCTTGAGGGCACACTCGAGGCTTGTAAGGCTGCCAACAAGCAGTTTGTAATGGACTGCGGCAACGGCTACTATGCTTGTTTGTTCATGTTCACAGGCGGCATGACGATCGACGGTCTTGAAAAGGACGGTACTCAGAAGTTCGTTGATTACGACGAGGATAAGGTTGCAAAGACAGTTCTTGCGTTCCACACACTCCTCACAAAGTACAGCGACACACTTCTTAACGGTGAAAACACAAAGATCGCCGATGGCTTCCAGTCGGGTACTGTAGGCGCAGGCGTTGACGGTTCATGGAACTTTGCAGCAGATAAGGCAGCTTTGGGCGATGACGCAGGCTTTGCTATTCTTCCGACTATCGATGTTGACGGAACAGCTACTCCGATCGTAAATATGTTCGGTTACAAGCTTCTCGGCGTAAACGCAAGCACAAAGTACCCGAGCACATCTATCGAGCTTGCTAAGTACCTCACAGGCGAAGAGTGCCAGCAGGCAAGAGCAGAGAAGCTCAACTGGGGTCCTTCGAACAAGGCTGTTGCCGAAAGCGACGTTGTAAAGAACGACGAAGCACTTTCCGCAATTCTTGCTCAGTCGGCTAACTCCGTTGCACAGGTTGGTATCGCAGATACATTCTGGACTCCTACCGGCACACTCGGCAATAAGGTTGCCGATGCTAAGAATCCTATGGACGAAGCAGCTTGCAAAGAGCTTGTTCAGCAGACAAAGGCAAACATCAGAGATGAATAATAATTTGCAAACAGCAGTTATTTGATCATCAAAATAGTGAATAATAAGTTTTCGGGCAATTCAGGATTGCTTGGGTTGCCCGAGGCTTTTTTATCAAAAAACAGGGGAGTGAGCTAATGACTTACATTGAATACAAGGCTCTTTCTCCCGCAGAAAAAGTAAGTTACAAGGTTAAAGAGTTTTTTTCACTGCTTCCGGGCAGACTAAAGGCTTTCTTTGCTGCTATCGGTAAATTCTTTAAAAACTTGTGCTATTCTATTGTTGCGGGATTTAAGAACTATGGTTCTCGTTTTTCAAAAGGCGACATGGCAACAAAAATCTCTTACATTGTAATGGGATTTGGCAATTTCACAAGAGGTCAGGTTGGCAAGGGTCTTGCGTTCCTTGCAGCCGAAATTATATACATAATCTATATGGCGAATTTCGGTCTTGCGTATCTGAAAAAATTCGATACGTTGGGCGATGTTGCGACACGTCAGGAGACCGACCCGGTCAGCGGACGTCCTGTCAACATTATGGGTGATAACTCAATGCTTATCTTGCTGTACGGCACAATGACCATATTGATAACATTCGTTCTTATCGGTATTTATGTTGCCAACACGAAGGCTGCGTATGATGCCGAGCAAATGGTTAAGGCAGGCAAGAAAAACCTTACGCTCAAAGAGGAGCTTCAGGATTTCCTCGACGGCAAATATCATGTTACAATGCTTTCTTTGCCGGTACTTCTTATTTCGATTTTCACAATTCTTCCGCTTGCGTTCATGATCCTCATAGCTTTCACTAACTATGACGGTCAGCATACGCCTCCGGGAAATCTTTTTACATGGGTCGGTCTTGAGACCTTCAGAAGTGTATTCAAGGTTGGTGAAGGCGCAAGTAAGGGCTACACATTCATTTCGCTTACCAAGTGGACAATTGTTTGGGCGATTTTCGCAACGTTCTCCAACTACATCGTTGGTATGATCCTTGCTCTTATGATCAATAAAAAGAGCATTAAATTCAAGTCTCTTTGGAGAACTCTTTTCGTTATAACGATCGCTGTTCCGCAGTTCGTATCGCTTCTTCTTATGAATCAGATGCTTCAGGACGACGGTGTTGTTAACATTATTATTGGAAAGCTTTTCCATGCGCAGCCGATATCGTTCTTTAACAGTACGGCGCTCGTTGCTCGTGTAACGGTTATCATTATTAATATGTGGGTCGGCGTACCTTACACGATTCTTCAAACATCGGGTATTCTTATGAATATTCCGGAAGACCTTTATGAAAGTGCGAGAATAGACGGCGCTACGCCTGTCGTTCAGTTCTTCCAGATCACACTTCCGTATATGCTCTTCGTTACAACACCTTATTTGATCCAAAACTTTGTAAGTAATATCAATAACTTTAACGTTATTTACCTGCTCACAAACGGCGGTCCTACCAAGAACCCGAACCTTTATCAGGCAGGTGAAACCGACTTGCTCGTTACATGGCTGTTTAAACTTACCATGAACAGTAATGACTACAACACTGCGGCTGCCGTTGGTATTCTCGTGTTTATCGTCTGCGCTACTTTGTCGCTCATTACATTTAACTTGTCCAAGTCTTCCAGAAATGAGGAGGAATTCTCATGATAAAAAGTTACAAATTAAGCCGAACGATTTCGGATATTGTCATTTATGTAGTTCTTGGTGTTCTCGGCGTTATTTGGGTAAGTCCTCTTGTTTGGCTTGTGCTGCATTCTTTCAGAAAAGAAGGCGGTGTATCCGTTCCATACGTATTCCCAAAGGAATATACATTTGACAACTACAAAGCGCTGTTTACTAACACTCAGGTGTTTGACTATCCGCGCTGGTTTTTGAACACGTTTGTAATCGCTGTTTTTGCGTGCATTATTTCAACCCTTTCCGTATTGATGGTATCGTATGCATTCTCTCGTCTGAGATTTAAATCGCGTAAGCTTTTCATCAATATCGGTATGGTACTCGGAATGTTCCCGGGCTTCATGACAATGATCGCTCTTTACTATTTGCTCAAGGCGATGAACCTTACGCAGACTCTTCCGGCTCTTGTAATTTGCTACAGCTCCGGTGCCGGTCTCGGATTTGCTATATCGAAGGGCTTCTTCGACACGATCCCGAGAGCGCTTGACGAGGCTGCTACCATTGACGGCGCAACAAGAAACGAGATCTTCTGGAAGATCATTCTTCCGATGTCAAAGCCGATCATCGTTTATACGGTTCTTACAGCATTCATCGGTCCGTGGTGTGACTTTATCCTTGTAAAGATCATCATGGGTGACAAGCGTGATAATTATACCGTTGCTCTTGGTCTTCAGAAGATGACAGAGAGAGAATATAAGCCTAACTATTTCAAGCAGTTCCTTGCAGGTTCGGTTATAGTTGCTATTCCGATCACTATTCTCTTCTTGAAGATGCAGAATTACTACGTTGAAGGCGTAACAGCCGGCGGTGTAAAGGGTTAATATTTATTTGCTTATTTTCTGACTGTGAAGTTGTCGGATATGTTTGCTTAATTAAGTATAGCTCATTTTTTGAGTATCTGCCAAGTTTTTCTTGGCAGATACTGTTTTTTT
>CACYDY010000011.1 GCA_902773245.1 uncultured Ruminococcus sp. | reverse complement strand
GCGCTGCCCTTGGAACCTGCCCGCTTTTTGAAAAAAGCGGGGCAAAAACTTTAATTATTATTCTCTTAAAGAAAGTTGATTTCCATGCGCAATGTGAAATAACATTGACATTTTGATAAATGAATGTTATTATAATAGTAATAAGTTTTTCACAAAATTCTAAAAAAATAGTTTTTATTCCCTGAAAAATAATAAAATTTCATTACTAAAAATTGTCAACGGTATTATTACCAAAATATTACCAAAAGGAGGATAATTTCATGCTAAAAAAGGGATTAAAACAATTAATTGCAGCCGTTACCGCAGCGGTAATGCTGTTGTCGTCAGTACCTGCATACGCCGCTGACACCGCCGCCACATCTGATTTCAGCAATCAGCCTTGGGTCTGCAAATTGTGGTATCATGAGGGTCTTATCGGCAACAGTGATTTCGCTGACCGACTTAACAAAGCCGACGATAATGAGAAATTCGAATGTATTGTATATATGAAAACAACCGACGAACACTCGGCTCAAATCGCACAGGAAATCTATAACAGAACGGGGTTGACTGCCGAGAATACATATTCATGCTCCGAGGAAGAATTCAACGCAGAGCTTGCAAAATGGTCCGAAGAAGATGAGGAACAGCTTGTCGGCGAAATACCCGAAACCAATCCGCATTACGAATCATTAAGAATACAAACAAAAGATCTTTGGGTGAAGGATCGGGTTATCAACAAAAAACAAAAAATTTTCCTTAAAGCAGAGTTCGAAGTGAGAAAAGAGTTTTTTGATGAGTATAACTCTCAATACCTGGATTCATTGGGATTAAACATTTCACAAGAAGATATCATTAAGATACAGGATACAAAGCCCGAATTTAAACTTTCCCTGACAAAAGCCGATATAGCCAAAGCAGCGGCGAATGATAATGTCAACTATATTTATTTGTTGGAATTATTTACGGAAATGACAATTGAATTTCGCTATGACAAATACACAGACAGGTTTAATTACGAGTTAAATAACCAGCCGAATAATTACGACGGAGTAATACCCGTATGTGTTGAAGTAGGCGATACTGTATTTACAGAACCATGCTCCGATACGGGTTCGGACAATTCTTCATATAAAATCAGCGGTAACAAATACAAAGATTACAAATATTTATCAAATTGGGTAATATTCGAAGGCGGTTACCTGGTACAAAATCAACCGATGTTTGAGTATGGTGAAAATAAGAAAATTTATTGTTTGATGCCGATGTCTAAGCTTAAACCTTTTGTTACTTACCATGGTGATGTGATCAAGAGCGTGGACTGGTGGGACATCTCCATATTCAAATGCGAAAGCGATGAAACTAATGAATTTGATTTTACTTCGGAAGATGCACTGAGAATTTTGAGATCATCTGTAGGTCTTGAACGTAAGGAATGGAACGTTTTCTTTGACGTAAATCAGGACGGCTCGGTTGACTCACTGGATTCGCTGATTGCTCTCAGATCGTCTGTAGAACTCGAATCTGTACAGTATTATGTACACAGACTGTATCCGCTGTACGATGTTCAACAGTTTGGATTACCAACACGCACAGCTCGATAAACTTTTCTAACCGTCTTGATCACTCAAGGCGGTTATTTTACTGTTTCATCAAAGCATTCTTTTGTCCGGTTTCATCTAAGTCTATACTAAGGCTGTTTTTTAATATTGCAATTATGAAACAAATGGGTTATAATAAAGAGTAGATCCCATGGGCAGTACATTGCAACAAATGAATTAAATTATTGTTAGCATAAAATCAAACCGAAAGGAGAAGTCCAAATGGTAAATCCTTTTGAGGAATCCCCTCCGATAATCTATGATTATCTTCTGTATGAAAGCACCGTTAAAGTAAGATCACAAAAAACCGTTACAGAATATTTTTACGATTTGAGAACCTTTTTCCGATACTTAAAACAAGCAAGAGGAATTGTTGAAAAAGACACCGAATGGGATACAATTGACATAAAAGACATTGATCTCGAACTGATAAAAAGCGTAACTCTTGACGACGCATACAAATATATGCTGTTTTTGCAGCAGTCAAGAAACAATTCTCCCGGAACAAGAGCAAGAAAGGTTTCATCTTTGAGATCGTTTTTTAAGTATATTACCAACAGAAAAATGATTCTTGACGTTAACCCTATTGAAAGCCTTGAACAGCCGAAAGCCGGAAAACGACTGCCAAAATATCTTTCACTCGAACAGTGCTATGCCCTGCTGAATGCAGTTGACGGGCAGTTTAAAGAACGTGACTACTGCATATTAATACTTTTCCTCAACTGCGGAATGCGTCTTTCGGAGCTTTGTTCAATAAATTACAACAATATAGTTGACGGAAAACTCAGAATAATCGGCAAGGGCAACAAGGAGCGAACAATTTACCTCAACAAAGCCTGCACCGACGCTATCGAAGAATACATGAAGGTCAGACCTGTCAACGGAGTTAAAGACAAATATGCCCTATTCATCAGCAGACAAAACAACCGGCTGAGTCCCAAAACAGTTCAGCTCATGATAAACAAATATTTGAAGAAGATAGGTCTCGACGGACAGGGGTACTCTGTTCACAAATTAAGGCACACCGCCGCTACGCTGATGTATCAGTACGGCAAGGTTGACATTCGTATTTTAAAAGAAATACTCGGACACGAAAACTTGGGTACAACAGAGATCTATACACATATCTCGGATTCTCAGCTTGAAAACGCAACAAAAGCAAATCCGCTCGGAAACATAACGAAAAAATCAAATAATAATTCAAACAACAAAGCAGATGAATGACCTTCCGATTATTCATCTGCTTTTATTTTAGATTATTTTATAACTTTAGAATCTACCCACATAACAGGACGTATCAGATTATATGAATCGGTAATGCTGCTTCCATAAAAATCAACATCACCGCCATAATCCACATCTGCCGCATAGTCCTGCTGATGACCGGAAGATCTCAGCCACCACCACGAGCAGCCGTTTGGCGCTGCAAAAGCTCCGTTGCCTTGCGCATATGGAGAACCGACAGTCATTCTTTCCTCCATAGTCGGCAAATAAGCGGCTACCTCATTCAAACTCAACAAAAAGATGTAGTCGGTCGTGCTTGAACAGCCCCTTGTTTTGTAATACGGATTATCGGGGGTGCTTATCGTTACAGGTTTTATCAGCTTTTTCTCCTTTTCCGAAAAGGCAAAGGAAAGAAAATCATTGTTCAGCCACTGTCTGACAGAGCTTTTCTCCCAATTGCAGTCAACATTTGAGAAAGAATACCTCATAGATTCGATACCGTATGATGTGATGATCAGCGCCTGTTTCTTCTCAACAGCAAGCACCTCCCATTGTATCGGTATAGCATTTACCGAATCATCGTGATAATAGTTCCCGAACAAAACCTTTTTTTTGCCCGTCGCTTTTGCCGGAGCATTGGATTTGAAAATATTTTTCGGGTTAAACAATGGAATTTTGCTTCCGTTATCTTTTTTGGCACTTCCGTTATCTTTTTTGGTATCAGTGGGTATCGGAGATTGGGTATTAGCGGGGATCGGAGGTTGTGTATTGGCAGCTTCGGAAACTGCCAAGTCAGGAATTTTGTTAGTGTTGACAGGAGATTCAAATGACTTGCTGTGAGAATTATAAAAGCTTTCTTTGAAAGTCATTCTCTTGTTTTCATTCAGAAAAGCCAACGATATCCACACTGCCGGGCGAACACAATTTCTGCCAAAGAAGCGGTCGCTCCCGTATGTGTCAACATCTCCGCCATAGTCGACGTCTGCGGCATAGCTTTCGCTGTTTCCCGATGATCTCAGCCACCACCAACAGTTGCCGTTGGGAGCAACAAAAACGCCTTTACTTTTTGCGTAAGCGGTAGGCTTTACTATTCTCTGCTCGTCCGAGCGAAAGAACCTCTGCACTTCGTCTATGCTGAGAAGAAATACATTGTCTTTTGTCTTACCGCCGTTTTCGACTCTGTAATCTACGTTTTTGTAATTCATCAGATTAGCTTCAACTATCAGCTGTTTCTCCGACGCACTGAACGCTTCGTTATAAAAATCGTTATTGAGCCATTTTCGTATGTATGAATTTTCCCATGTGGAGCTTCCCTGTTCATCGTTAAAATTCAATACGTCAATTCCCATGAAGGTTATGATCAACGCTTTGTCCTCTTCTATGGTCAGTATTTTCCAGCGAAGAGGCATTTTTGTATTATTTACGGCTATATGATAACTTCCGAATTCGACAAATTCTCCGTCTGCTTTTAAATTATACTGAATGTTGGAGATCTGCTTTTCGTTTTCTTCGTCCTCATTTCTCACAGCGAGCTTTGTGCCCACACTGACCAAGTTGGTGTGGGAATCCGGAATATCGGGCGGTGTATCGGAGTTTGCGTTTTCGTCATTCTTCGAGCCGGCTTCGTTTGACTCCTGAATGAGATCATTGTTATTAATAATCTCATTCGAAGAACCGACAGAAACCCTGCGGCTTTCGTACACACTCGCCGCTGCCGCCTGGGGCGAAGCATAGATCAATGCATTGACATCAGCCAAAAATTCATCAATAGTTGCATAACGGTCTTCCGTTTTGAACTGACAAGCTTTAAGTATAATTTTTGAAAACTCGGCGGATGATTTTTTGGGCGGCAAAAGATCAACGCCGGACATTCTTTTGTCAAGAGCTTCTTCCGTATCCATTTCGTCCTCAAAAGGAAACAGAAGCTCGTTCATAAGCTGATAAAGACATATTCCGAAAGAATAAATATCAGCCTGTCCTGTATAGACCTGATCGACGTTAGACTTTGCCCGATATATCTCCGGCGCAAGATAACCGGGTGTTCCGGCAAATGTTCGTGCAGCGCCTGTCTTTTTTGAAATATTGAAATCACCAAGCTTGTATACATTAAATTCATCAACAAAAAAATTGTCAAGCTTGATATCACGATGAATAATTCCAAGCCTGTGAGCAGCCTGTATACCTCGTCCGATGTCTGCGGCAAGATTCAAAACATTTTTTTCCGAAAAATCAAACTT
>CACYDY010000010.1 GCA_902773245.1 uncultured Ruminococcus sp. | reverse complement strand
CATCGAAGAAGCTTCTCTGATGTGCTTTCATGCTATTATTATACCACATTTTCCACAGTTTGAATAGGGGGTTTTTAGAGATGCCCAATAAACATTGCTCCGCTCAAAAGGAAAATCGAAAAAAATGTTAAATAATATTTTCTCGCAAGAAAAAAATCTTTTAACAGAAGATGCTTCATCAAAACCACTCTCCTTTATCTCTGTTGACATAGAAAAGCATGATCTCCTCCAGAGTCGCAGCGTCAAATGTCAGGCCGCTGTATTTGACGCTGCATTTTGATCTGTCGTTTACCAAAGCTTCGGCGTAATAATCGTTGACTCTAAAGCTGATAACGTCGGCTTTGTCAATATTTTGAAAATCGGATTTTTTACATTTGATAACTGCGTGGTTTTCGATAATATCGTCCTTGTTTCCCGACAGCGTAATTTTTCCCTTGTTGATAAAAGTAACGCTGTCGGATATTTTTTCAATATCGGACAGGATATGAGATGACATAAAAATGCTGTTGTTCTCGTTTTGAAGATACTCAAGAAAAATATCAAGAAGCTCGTTTCTGAAAACGGGATCAAGGCCTGCGGTTGCTTCGTCCATGATCAGAAGCTCGGCTTTGTGAGAAAGAGCGGCGGCAATTTGAAGCTTCATTCGCATACCTTTTGAAAAGCTGCCTATTTTTTTTCATCGGCAGTGTAAACCTTTCAAGAAAATCGACGTATGTATTTTTCTGCCATGAAGGGAAGATATCGCTGAGAATAAGTCCGACCTGCTTTGCGTTGAGGTCGTCGTGAAAGGGGAGTTCGTCAAAAACGACGGCAATTTTTTCTTTGACCTGAGTTTCATTTTCAACGTTGTCGAGTCCAAACATTTTGATCGTTCCTTCGTCACGCTTCATCAGATTGAGCATAAGCTTGATAGTCGTAGTTTTTCCCGCTCCGTTTTGTCCGATAAAACCCATTATGCTGCCCTTTGGGACGTCAAAGCCGATGTGATCGAGTGTAAATCCGTCATAGGATTTTGTGAGATTGTTAATTTCAATAACGTTTTGAAAGTCAGACATATTATTCTCCTCCGTAAATAATTGATATAAGCTGCTGTAATTCGTCAAGACCGATACCGCAGATCTTCGCTTTGTCAACTGCCTGCGTCAGGTGCTGTTCAATGGTTTTCAGCCCTTCCTCTCTGATAAATTCGGGGTTTTGCGCTTTCACAAAGCTTCCCTTTCCGGTGAATGATTCAATAAAGCCGTCACGCTCGAGATCTTCATAGGCTCTTTTTGTGGTAATGATACTGATGTGAAGCTGCTGCGCAAGCGATCTCATTGAGGGAAGAGCGTCGCCCTGTTTAAGAGTGCCGTTCATGATCATTTCTTTGATCTGCGAGGTGATCTGTTCGTAGATCGGTTTGCCGTTTGAATTGCTGATAATAATATCCATATTCCGAACCTCTAAATTGTATATATACATTATACACATTATGTATGATATCCTTCGGATTGTCAATGCCATAACAGAAATTATTGTAAAAATATTCAAACTAAAAACGACTGATATTTGTGAAAATCCGCTAAAATAGTGAGATTATGTTGAATATTTAAGATAAATAATAATGAATATTAAAAAAATTGTAATATGTCCTACTTTTGGGACAAAAAATGTGTTAAAATGATAGTAAAACTATGTCTTGAACCACGGAAAGCGAGGTTAAAATGGAGTCACATTCACAGCTTATCAAAAATGAAGTTATGTCTTTTTTCAGAGAAAAACGAATTCCTTTTGAAAGTGACGTCGATCCGAAAAAGATATTCTATACCGTAACACTGGAGAATTTCGGAGATATAGACTGCGAGATCAAATTTGAGGATAACGGATACGTTTTTTTAGCGTATTTCAAAGACAAAATAAGTCTTTTCAGCTCACGAAAAAAGAATGCCATTCTTGAATTTATTACCAGACTCAACTACAGGTACGCATTTGGTACGTTTGTTTATTTTAATAATACAGGAAAAGTCGGTTTTCAGTGCGGAGATTACTGCGGAGATGATCTGCCAAACATGGACAATTTTGATTATCAGTTCGTATTTATAGTGAGAAGAATTTATAGCTTTGACAAATGCGTTGAAGCTATTGCCAACTCAAATACTACTGTTGATGAAGCTTTGAAGCTGGAGATTGAATTGTAAAGGGGGCAGCCGAAATATGGAGATCTCATCGAAACAACAGGCAAACATCAATGCCGTCAGAAAATATCTGAGAACCAACCCCGACGGTTTTGGCTTTAAATCGACTAAAGATGAAAACGCGCCGTATTATTACGATCCCGAAAAAAACAGGTTTGCGTTTGAAATGACATTCAACGATGAGGTATATCTTTTTGACCGGTTTAAAAGCATTAAATTTGATGTTGATGTCAATGAGCAATATATCAACACGTGCGGAAGATTTCCCATTTCCGAAAACGGAAAAAAATTCAAAGACAATTATCCGCTGCAGCTGCTTGTCAGCATGATCAACAATACAAAGGGAAACGGAAATCTATTCATTGACGCATCTTCGGGAGCAGTGTTCTATAAAGCATACATTTTTCTTTTGGGCTCAAAGAGAACCGTTGACAGAAAGCAGCTGAGAGAGTGTCTGGTTGACACATGGTGTACGTTTGATAAATTCTGCCGCAGTCTGAATTATATCCTGGAAAAGGATACCTACCCCTTGAACTCGCCTGATTTTATCGAAAACAAGGAATATGACGGCTTGTTCTGCGGCATGGAAAACAAGTTTTCAACGATAGACAAAAACTACCTGGAAGACGAATTTGCCTTTTTCGGAAAGGGCTTGAAGGAACGCCCGGGGTTTGAGTGGCTCTACGAAAAAAATCCCGGAGGGCCGTTCGACGACGAAGACACCGAAGAGCTTGTCTTTAATACAAAGCTGTTTGAAGAAGCTCCCAAAAACGAATATGAAATGGAAACGGAAAAACTGTTTAACGAGATAATGAGTTTATTTGACGATATATAAAGGGCAGTTCTAAAAACCTAATGTCGTTCAGATGTGCCGCAGATTTATTCGGCAGAAGGTTTTTAGAGGTTCCCTAAAGATGAGGGAGGAGAAATTCATGAACGTACAGGTAAAAAGCAGTAACGGAATAACGCTTGTGCCGATAGAAACCCGACTTTTGGCTGAAAGAAAGATTTTTGTCGAGGGAGAGATCGACGACGAGTCGGCTTGCAGCTTTGTAAAACAGGTCATGCTGCTGAATGCGGAGAGCGACGCGCCGATCTTGGTGTTGATAAATTCCCCCGGAGGCGAAGTCAATTCGGGAATGCTGATGTATGACGTTATCCAGTCGAGCAAAGCGCCTATAAAGATGTTTTGCATGGGAAAAGCATACAGCATGGGAGCGCTTCTTTTCGCAAGCGGAAATCACGGAAGATTTATGCTGCCGCACGGAGAGCTTATGATTCACGAACCGCTTTTGGGAAACCGTGTGGGGGGGAACAGCTCGTCGATAAAGTCTATTTCGGACAATCTTATCGAAACCAAGAAAAAGCTCAATGCGATCCTTGCAAAGCACACGGGAAAAAGTGAAGAAGAGATTGAGAAAGCCACCGAATACGACCATTATTTTACCGCAGAGGAGAGCGTAGAGTTTGGTTTGTGTGACGATATAGTAAGCTTTGAACAAATAATGGAGGTGTGATCTTAAGGTTATGGATAAGATGATTCTTGGTGATAATGTTATATGCAGCACCGACCCCGAAGAAACGGGACTTAACAACAACGTGATAGTCTGCGGCTCAAGCGGTTCGGGAAAAACCATGTCGGTTTTCGAGCCGAGGCTTCTTGAAACATTTGAATCAAGCGTTGTTGCAACTGTCACGAAAAGAAAGGTAGTCAACAAGTATTCGAAGCTTTTCAAGGACAGGGGTTACGAAGTCCTCGACATGAACTTTACGGATCTTAAATCAAGCAATGTTTCATACGATCCGCTTAAGTTTTTGAAAAGCTATACCGACATAACGTTTCTCGCAAACTCGATCGTTCAGTCCAATCCCAAAAAGCTGCAGAAAAATAACGCAGACCCGTACTGGGACGAAGCTGCGGCGTCGCTGCTGAGCGCAGAGATCGCTTTTGTTCTCATGACAAAGCACGACCCTACCTTTGAGGACGTTTTGAAATTTCACTGCAATCTTGAGTTTAAAGCGGTTGACGATCAGATCGTCACAAATTATGACGAAAAATTTGAAATGCTTGCAGACATAGACCCAAACTGCTACGCCGTAAGCTGCTGGAAAACCTTCTTCCATCTTCCGATGAGAACGGCAAACTGCGTTTTCAGCTCGCTCAATACGACCATAGATACTATTTTTACTCCCGAGCTGAGAAAAACGTTAACCGCAAAAGATCCCATAGATGTCAAAAGTCTTGCGCAGAAAAAGACGATACTGTTCATCACGACCTCGGCGGTGAATCCGTCGCTTCACTGCTTTGTAAACATATTCTACTCTCAGATGTTCAAAACATTGTTTGAGTACAGCGAGGAGCTTCCGAGCGGCAGGCTTCCGATTCCGGTCAATGTATTGTGCGACGATTTCGCAACAGGCAGCAGGATACTGAATTTCCCCGAATATATCAGCATATTTCGTGAAAAGCAGATTTCGGTCACGCTTCTCATTCAGTCGGAATCACAGCTTAAAAGTATGTATGACGACGATTCGGTAACTATTATAAACAACTGCGACACATACGTCTATATGGGCGGAATGGATCTTCAAACCGGAAAGAACATCAGCGAGAGATTGAACATTCCGCTTGACGAGGTTCTGTATATGCCGATCGGACAGGAATTTGTCTTTCGAAGAGGAAGCAAGCCTATTATCACACAGCGTTACAGTGTGAAGAAAAACGAACTGTACCGATCCGTGACATCTCGATACGAAAAAGAGA
Organism: uncultured Ruminococcus sp.; assembly: GCA_902773245.1. GTDB lineage: Bacteria > Bacillota > Clostridia > Oscillospirales > Acutalibacteraceae > RUG592. The sequence continues at coordinate 5,034 of CACYDY010000010.1, read as the reverse complement.
TCGCAAGAAAAGAAAGGCTTTTGGATAAATAATGATTTGCAAGAGTAAACTTTCGGTGTGGAAATCGGCTTGGAAATGCGACAGTTTTTGAGTGAGCTTTGCCGGTCGCTGTTCTGCCGCAATTGGAATTTTGAGGAGAGGTCATATGGAGTTAGCATATAGAATTTATCCATTACCGAACGGTACTGTTTATACTGAAGAAAATGTTAAAACGCTTGATGATGTAATAGACATTTTTGACTATTGTCAAATTATGGAGGCAATGATTTCAAAACAAGGTTGGGATTACCTTATTGAAAAGTTTGGTATTGAAGGATTATACCAAGCAGATAAGAAAAGCGGCTGGTTCGATAGTGATAGTTTGGAAAAGTTTATTTGCGATATTGAATATGAAAAAAGTGTTGCTTATGAAGATGAAAAAGACCACAAAGCAATTACGGATTTTTGCAAAGTAACACATTTCCCTGCTCCCTGAAATCTCTGAATTCTGAAATGTGGGAGTAAACCTGCAGTGTGGAAATCGGCTTGGAAATGCGACAGTCTTTGAGTGAGCGTTGCCGGTCGCTGCCGGGCGGCAAAATCTTGATTTAAAAAATTTGAAATAACTTGCTAAATCGAGGCATTCGTGTTATAATGTCAGTGTTAATGCTTATTGGTAAGGAGAATAATTATGGATATAAAAGAAGAATCCTTGAATCTTCATTATGACTGGAAAGGAAAAATAGAAGTAGTTGCCCGCTGTGATGTCAGCGACAAGCACGGACTTTCCACGGCGTACACCCCGGGTGTTGCTCAGCCATGCCTTGAAATTCAAAAGGACGTTGACAAGAGCTATGAGCTTACACGCCGTCACAATCTCGTTGCGGTTGTAACCGACGGAACAGCCGTGCTGGGACTCGGCGACATAGGCCCCGAAGCGGGAATGCCCGTTATGGAGGGAAAATGTGCATTGTTTAAGGCTTTCGGCGACGTTGACGCTTTTCCTCTTTGTATAAAATCAAAAGATGTTGACGATATCGTTAACACCGTTTATCTGCTTTCGGGCAGCTTTGGCGGAGTTAATCTTGAGGATATTTCCGCACCGAGATGCTTCGAGATCGAACAGAAGCTGAAAGAAAAGTGCGATATTCCGATTTTCCACGATGACCAGCACGGAACAGCCGTAGTAGTAGGCGCGGCACTCATCAACGCACTGAAAATCGTTAAAAAGAATATCGGAGATATCAAAATCGTCGTAAACGGCGCAGGTGCGGCAGGCGTTGCAATTACAAAGCACCTCATCAATATGGGGGCAGATGCGTCAAAGGTAATGATGGTAGACCGTTCGGGAATTATCTGTGAGGGTAATCCCAATCTCAATCCGGTAAAACAGGAAATTGCAGGAATTACAAACAGAGATAAGCTGACCGGAACTCTTTCCGACGCAGTCAAAGGTGCGGATATGTTCCTGGGAGTATCAGCCCCGAATGTATTGACCGAAGACATGGTAAAAACCATGAATCCGAATGCGATCGTGTTTGCAATGTCGAACCCCGTTCCGGAAATAATGCCCGACAAGGCAATTGCCGCAGGCGCAGCAGTTGTCGGCACAGGACGTTCCGATTTCCCGAATCAGATAAACAACGTGCTTGCGTTCCCCGGCATATTCAGAGGAGCGCTTGACTGTCGTGCGTCGACTATCAACGAAGAAATGAAAATGGCAGCGTCGTTCGCAATCGCAGGACTCGTATCCGACGAAGAGCTTTCGCCCGAGTACATACTTCCGGCAGCTTTTGACGAGCGTATTGCAAGAACCGTAGCAGACGCAGTCATCAAGGCGGCTAAGGAAACAGGTGCGGCAAGGATTTGATTTATTAATTGATAACAATACAAAACATCTTCTTTATCTTTTTGGTATCGAAGGTGTTTTTTGTATATCAAGAAAAGCCACAAGTGGAAGATGATCGGACGCAATTTCGCTGACAACCTCAACATTTTCCACCGTGATATTATTCGAAACAAAAATATAGTCAAGTCTTTTTTGGGGCTTGTGAGCCGGAAACGTTTTGAGTGTGACCCCATGCAGATCACAGACGTCATTGAGAATATTCTTAAATGGAACAAACATATTTTTGTTTCCCGAAATATTCAGATCACCCATGAGCACAGTCGGCAGCTGTGACGTTCCTGCAATCTCGGCTGCCTTTAAAATTCCGAGCTTTTGTTCATCGGGGAAAAGTCCGAGGTGAGTGCAGATTATTCTGAAAGGAATGTGGGAAAGGATCTCCGCCGTCAGGATACATCTTGGTTCGTAAATCCCGGGCAAAATCTGTTTGAATTTTTTTAAAGGAATAACATTCGCCGAGTCTATCGGAAATTTGCTCAAAACGGCATTCCCATAGGGGAAGCTGCGATAGGAAGCCGCCTTTGCAAAGAAGTAGTATTTGTATCCGCACCGATTTGCGAGAAATTTCGTGTGTTCGGAAATATGATCGGGCAGAGGCTTTCCCACCTCGTTTAGAGCGATAACATCGGCGTCAATACGCTTGATAACGTCAGCCGCCTTGAGATAGTCCTTGGGTTTAAAATAACCGCCGCTCAGACCTGCGGCAATGTTGTACGTAGCTGTTTTTAATTTCATAATTATCACCAAAATTCGTTTGTGGATTAAAATAACTGTCAATATTTTTTTGTAAAAAAATATGCCGCACTGTTAAAACTATCGATAGGGAAGCCTAAAAATAATAAACACCGGGTTTGCATGGCGATTTATAAGGAAGCACTGATTAAATCTGGTACTCATATTGCGAAGAATTTTTTCAGGCAAATTGTACGAAAATCGTGCAGGAATACTGACGTATTTCAAACGATTTGAGTTCAATTTGACGAAAAAAGCAAGCAAGATGAGTGCCAAGCCCGTAGGGCGTGATTTGATCAGTGGTTCCATAAATAAAAACAAAATTGTAATCTATTTTATCCCGTATGTTGTTGTAATTATTGTGCCCAATGTGATATAATTTTCTAAAGTAGCGTGTTTTTTATTTTTATAAAATATTTCCATTATGCTGCTAATAATTGCTTTTAACGGGAAATAAAAGATTTCCCTGTTTCTTATTTAACCGATATATCAAAGGGTTTAATAATATTATAAAGTTTTATGGAGTGAAATAAGATGTCTAAAATTTGTTTTGGTTGTATGAAACCAATGGAAGATGACGCCGCAGTATGCCCAAAGTGCGGGTTTGACTGCAGCAGTCATCAGAATACACCTTTCTTGCCGCTTGGAGCGACTTTGCAGGAGGACAGATACCTTATCGGCAAAAAAATCTCGAGCAACAACGAAAGCACCAAGTATATCGCTCTCGACAAAAAAAGCGAAACCATAGTTATAGTCAGAGAATTTCTTCCGAATGGTCTTTGCGCAAGAAGCAAGGAGAACAACAAGCTGAGAGTACATTCCGAAAAAGCGGCTTCCTACAAAAGACTTCTGAGCAAATTTCTTGATTACAACAGAACGCTTGCAAGACTAAAGGAATGCTCTGCCGTTTGCAGGATCCTGGACATTTTCAGAGAAAACAACACTGCATACACCGTTGAAGAAAAGGAAGAGCTTATCTCCTTTTCCGAATATATCAAAAGAAGCGGCGGAAAGCTTGGCTGGGATGACGCAAGACCGCTGTTTATGCCGCTTCTCTCCACTCTTGAGGCAATGCATAAAAACGGAATATCCCACTACGGAATAGGTCCGAGCAACGTCAAGATAACGTCCGACGGAAAAATCAGACTTACCAATTTTTCAATAGCCGACATGAGAAAGGTCGGAACACAGCTTCGTCCTATGCTTATTACAGGCTGTTCCGCACCCGAGCAGTACGACAAATTTGCAGTCCTCGACGAAAGCACCGAAATATACGGCTTTACCGCTGTGTTGTTCTATGCGCTTACAGGCAGCGTTCCCGATGACGTCGAAAAACGCAAAAAGGACAACAGACTTCTCATAAATTCGAGCGTAAACAAGCACCTTGCGCCGCATATAAGAACGGCTCTTGCAGGCGGACTCCAGTTCGACAAGGAAAAGAGAATAAAAACCTTCGACGACATGAAAGCGCAGCTCTCTGCAGCTCCGACCGTAAAAGCCATTCAAGAGGAGATAGCCCGCCCCGACGTGGACGATGACGACGATGATGACATTCCCGACAAGAAAAAGAAGAAGAAAAATAAGCATTCACATCTTTACGGTGTGATTTCGTGCATTATTTCTTTGGTGATTTTTGTAATAATCGGAACATACTGGCTTCAGGGCAACCCGTTTGCGAAGCTTTTCGAACCGGAGAACGTGTCCTCGGATTCCGACGTTGACGCAATTACGGGCGAAACGGTGACAGTTCCGAATCTTGTCGGAGTAAAATACGAACAGGCTGTCGAGGAAAGCGACAAGACTTCCGATTATCAGCTTCTCAAAGCGGTTGAAGAAGAGTTCAGCGACGATGTGCCGGAGGGTTACATTGCATCACAGTTCCCCGAAGCTTACTCCGAAGAGGTTCAGGGCTACTCGCTTTATATCACCGTCAGCAAGGGAGCAAAAATGCGTACGCTTCCTCAGATAGAGGGCAAAACGGTTGACCAGGCTGCTCAGCTTTTGGGCGACGACAGCTTTGTCACAACACAGACATTCGAATACAGCGAAACCGTCAAAAAGGGTCTTGTAATAGGCTATGACGCGCACTCCCCGGGTGATAAGCTCGAGTATGGCTCGAATCTCGAAATAAAAGTCAGCAAAGGCTCGGAGAAGGAAGCTAAGAAAAACGAAGAAGCCGCAAAGAATAAGAAAAAGGATTCCGATAAGGATACTCAGAGCAGCAGCGAAGAGGAAACCGAAGAAGAACAGTAACACGGCAATATAGCAAAACTAAGCGGCACCCTGAAATTTTGTGTGTCGCTTAGCTTGTAATTTACAAATGTTGTTATTAATATAATATCAAAAATCCATATTATCGTCGCTGATATGATTCTCAACGCTTCTGATGAGATTGAATATAGAGCTTGCCATTGTTG
>CACYDY010000009.1 GCA_902773245.1 uncultured Ruminococcus sp. | reverse complement strand
TAATATAATATCAAAAATCCATATTATCGTCGCTGATATGATTCTCAACGCTTCTGATGAGATTGAATATAGAGCTTGCCATTGTTGAATACTGCTCCTCGATAATATCGGGCGACAGCTCGGGAAGTCTGAGCTTGTCAAGACCTCTGTGCCGGGGAATGGGCAGACCCTTTGAAAGATTTTCGGCATTGCTTTGGCATATCGTTTGAAAAGCCCCGGCTCGTCCTCGGTAGAGATGCTCGGAAACGGAAAACATTTTCTGAGAGTTTGATGGGTTCGAAGAATAAAGCGTTCTGAAAAGACAGTATATCACAGTCATCAGATAATTAGAGCATTCACCGGTGAGCCCCTTGTGGTCGATTTTCTCCATGATGTCAAAAACGATATTCAGCGAATTGAAAATAATTTTCTTGTTTAAAGCGGCGATCATGCCTGTTCGGTTATCGGGTACGGTAAAAATGCTTGCGTCGTATTCGAGGGTGTCGGAGATAACGATTTTGCCGTTGCTTCTGTCGGCGGTTCTGCCGAGAAGATAGTCGCATGATACGTCATAGTAGTCGGCAGCCTTCACAACAAAGTCAAGACCGCACTCTCTGATTCCTTTTTCGTAATGCGAAAGCAGGGGCTGAGATATGCCCAGATCGTCTGCCGCCTTTTTCTGACTCAGACCCTTTTCTTCACGAAGCAGAGTTATAATTCTCGGGAAATCTTTGTTCATGTTATCAAACCTTCTTTTTAAGGATTATAACTTATAGTATACATTGTTTATTACAAAATGTAAATACCATTTATAAGGAAAAATTCTATGAAATCATACAACATACATTTTATCAGGCACGGTGCCTGCGAAGAAACAGCAAAAGGCATTTATGTAGGAACAAAAGATGTTTCACTAAGCCAAGAGGGAATAGAACAACTCAAAAAGCTTGACTCCCTTTTCGACTATCCGGGAACTCCCGTAGTCTTTACAAGTCCGCTGAAACGCTGTTTGCAGACTTGTGAAATAATTTATCCGGCAATAAAGCCGATCGTTATCAACGAACTTCGGGAATGCAGCTTCGGCGAATGGGAGGGCAGAACGGCTGAGAGCTTTTCGAACAATGAGGACTTCAAAAAATGGCTTGCCGGCGATACGACCGTAAAGCCGCCTAAGGGTGAAAGCAGCGCAGAATTTACAAAAAGGATCTGCAATGTGTTCAGCGACATAGTTGACGGACTGATGAAAACAGGAACGACAAACTGCGTCATAGTGACCCACGGCGGAGTGATAATGACTCTGCTTGCGGTTTACGGACTTCCCCAAGCGAAACCGTTTGAGTGGGCAATGAGCGACGGCTGCGGTTTTTCGATCAGAATAACTCCCTCGCTGTGGATGCGTGACAAGGTGTGCGAGGTCTGCTCGCGGCTGCCCTATGAGAAGAACCGAGAGGAATACGACTATGACGAGGAAGGCATAGTATATTTTGATAAATACGAAGATGAGCGCCATTAATATTTGGTGAGTAATATAATAAGAGGTGTATAATTATGAGTAAAAAATGCGTTGGTATTTTCTTGGCGTTGGTGATCGCCGTTTCGGCGTCTATGACGGCTTGTAATTCGAATCCGCCCGGAATTGCAGTTGTTCCCGAGGGTTATCAGCAGCAGTCGGCGGCTTCATCGGAAAGCGCTCAGACGTCGAGTACGGCAGCAAGCGCAGCTTCCGATGCGGTATCTTCGTCAGCCACATCATCATCGGCTGCGTCATCTGCTGCAGAATCAACATCTTCGGCAGCGTCGTCAGACAGCGGAGATTATTCCTATCAGCTTAACGACGACGGCACTATCGCAATGAACTACGGAGCGATCCTTCATGCGTTCTGCTGGTCGTTTGCAACCATCAAGGAGAATCTTCCCGCAATCAAAGAAGCAGGCTATACGTCGGTTCAGACTTCGCCCATCAATGAGTGTAAGGTCGGCGACGGAGGCGGAAGATCACTGTACAGTGAAAGCAACGGCAAGTGGTGGTATCATTATCAGCCGACCGACTATGTGATAGGAAATTATCAGCTCGGAACGGAAAAGGTTTTCAAGGATATGTGTGAAGAAGCCAACAAGCTTGGAATTAAAATCATCGTAGATGTGCCGCTCAATCACACTACAAGCGACGAGTCCGTTGTTTCGGAAAATATTTTTAATCTGTGTGAAAATCCTTTCCACGGCAGAGGCGAGATTGCTTCTTATTCAAGCAGAAAGCAGGTAACACAGAACGACCTTCTCGGTCTTAAAGACCTGAATACCCAGGACAAGGCGGTTCAGGAATATCTTTTGACATATCTGAAAAGCTGTGTTGCAGACGGCGCTTCGGGCTTCAGATTCGATGCCGCAAAGCACATCGAGCTTCCCGATGACGACGAAGAATATGCATCCGACTTCTGGCCGACGGTTCTGGACAACGGAGCGGAATTTCAGTACGGCGAGATCCTGCAGGGTGAAACCGACCGCTTTGCCGACTACGCAAAAATTATGAACGTAACTGCTTCCAATTATGGAAACACCATGAAATCAGCGGCAGGGGGAACGCTCAGCGTATCCGCAGTAGAGCCGTATATGGCAAATCAGGTTGACCCGAGCAGACTTGTCACTTGGGTAGAATCTCACGACAACTACTGCAACGAGAGTGAATCGTCATGGGAAAATCTGACCGAAGCAGACGTAGAGATCGGCTGGGCGATAATTGCCGCAAGAAGCGGCGGCACACCGCTGTTTTTCAGCAGACCATACGGAAGCGACAGCGATAACCCGTGGGGAGAAAACACGATCGGAAAAGCCGGTTCCGACGAGTACAAGAGTCCCATGATCTCGGCGCTCAATCATTTCAGAAACGACATGGCAGGCTTGGGCGAGAAGCTCTCTAATCCCGATGAGGAAAAAAAGGTTCTGATGATCGAAAGAGGCGACAAGGGAGCGGTTATCATCAACGGCGGAAAGGAAGACTACAAGCTTGACGGCGCAGAGAGCGTTCTTGCGGACGGTACCTACAAGGATAAGGTCACCGAAGCCGAGTTTACCGTTTCGGGCGGCAAGATAAGCGGAACAGTTCCAAAGGGTTCAATTGTGGTAGTATATTGATATTTATAAACAGAGGGCGGTTCATTTTCGGGTGTTCCGCCCAACTTAATGTTACAAAAATGATATTTTGGAGATATTTTTAAAAATACACTTGAAAAAATCTGTGTAATGTGGTATTATGATACAGATATAAGTGTCATTGGAGGTGTAAACAGTGAAACTGATACTTGAATTTGTTCTTGGCGGCATCCTTCTTGTATTTTCGATTGCCTTGATAATCGTAATCATTCTTCAGGAGGGCAATACTCAGGGACTTGGTACTATAACAGGCGGTGCGGATACATTTTTGTCAAAAAATAAAGCACGCTCCCTTGATGCATTTCTTGCACGCTGGACCAAAATCTTTGTTTTCGGATTTGTTCTTGTTGTAATTGGCATTAACTGCGTTGAACATTTTATGGCGTGATTATTCCGAACAATTGCGAACTCATTGAGTTCGCTTTTCTTTTTATTATTATACTCGTTTTTAATAGTTGCTTTGATTATATAAATGAGCAATTTTAAAAATTGCACAAAAATGTTTGAAAGAGGACAATTAAAGTTTTTGCCCGGCTTTTTTTAAAAAGCTGGCGGTTTCCAAAGGCAGAACCTTTGGTCGCCGTCCGCAGACGGCGAAATACCCCAAGCGTTCAGCCCTTTGCAAGGGGTGAATTCAAAAACAGTCCGGTGGACTGT
>CACYDY010000008.1 GCA_902773245.1 uncultured Ruminococcus sp. | reverse complement strand
TTTATATGGAAGCGTTAAGTTATTTTGGACTGGCCGCATTCATTATGGTAATGGGTCAGCTCGGAAGTATCAGCAAGATCAACAGAAAGCTAAAAAAATTATCTAACACTAAGGAGAGCAAAGAAAAAATGTCAAGATTACTTAATGAATTGATTGGAAAAAAATGTTCGATCACCGACAGCTTTATGGGATATCAGGGTACTGTTATCGACTGCGATGACGATTGGGTGAAAATTCAGGTCGCCAACAAGAAGAAAACTATCAAGCTTTGTCCGATCGATGAGATTCAGTCTATTGAGATCTTAGAGGACAAGGAAAAGGTTTGATAAAGGAGCCGCAGCAATGAATAAAATGAAAGGACTTTTTTACAGAGATGTATTTGCCATGGGAATGTTTTCCTACATTGTGGCGATCGTTCCGGTGATATGTCTTGCAGTGACGCTGTTTATAGGCGATGTGAGTTTTTATTCTCTGACGGTTTTTTTGATAATTTCACTTGAATTTCCCATGTCGGCTCTTTTAAACAGCTGCAGTGACAACTGGATAAAGTATCAGACATTTTTACCTGTGTCAAGAAAGACAGCAGTGAATTTCAAATACTATCAGCTTATCATAAGAGGAATGTTTTGTTTGATAATAACCGAGCTTGCCGTGACGGGCGGAGCGTTGTTCAGAGGTGATAAGCCTTTCGGATTGGTCAGTGTCATGATATTTTTTGTAGTTATGATATCCTTTGCGGGGGGAGGCGTTTCGCTGTCGTTCGGAATATTCGGTCATAGAAATCTTTCGTTTGTCAGTTTCGTTTTAATTGTTATGTCTTCTGTTGTTTTAATGAGTGAAATTTTGTGCGGTGAAGTTGATTGGTTAAAAGACAATATTTTTGAGCTGAAAAACTCTGCAACTGGCCCTTCATTTTCTTATTTATTGATAATATTTCTTTTGAGTGCGGCTGTCACCGCCGCCGTATGGTTTTTTACAGCCTATCGCTATAGTCGTAAGGATCTGTGACATCGGGATCATTAAAAGATTTTCACCGAAAACAGTTTTATATTTCTATAATTATAGCGTGACAGGGGATAAAAGTTTGGATAAAATTACTCTATAAATTGAGGTTACAATCTGTTATAATATTTCATAGAAAAGAAATAAAATTGTAACCTTGCATTTCAGCGGACGAGTCGATATGCATCGGTTCGTCCGTATTTTTAAGTAAAGAAGAGGAAGTATGGAAAATAAAACGATGATGCAGTACTTTGAATGGTATCTGCCGAATAACGGCTTGTTTTGGGAGAGGTGCTGCGTACAGGCTCAGAAACTCAAAGATAACGGTATCAATATGATATGGCTGCCGCCCGCATACAAGGGAGCAACAGGAAAAGACAGCGTCGGATATGACGTATACGATACATATGATTTGGGTGAGTTTGACCAGCGCGGAAGTATTCCCACCAAGTACGGAACAAAAAAGAATTATCTCAAAGCAGTCAGGACGCTGCAAAAAAAGGGTATAGAAGTATACGCAGACGTTGTTCTGAACCATATGACGGGAGCAGACGAAGTTGAAGAGGTGTATGCCGTAGAGAACAACCCCGAAAACAGGGAAGAGGAAATCGGCGAAAAAGCAAAACGTACAGTCTGGACAAAATACACATTCCCGGGAAGAAAGGGAAAGTATTCAAAGTTTACCTGGAGCTATAAAAACTTTAACGGAACGGACTGGGACGAAGCACAGCAGCAGTCGGGAATATTTCTTTTTGACGGGAAAGCGTGGAATAATGAAACCGACGATGAATTCGCCAATTTCGATTATCTTATGGGAACGGATCTTGACATGGAGAATCCCGAAACAGTCAAAGCCGTAACCGATTGGGGAAAGTGGTATCTTGATACGGTAAAGCCCAACGGATTCAGAATTGACGCAGTAAAGCATATTCGTTTTGAGTTTTACAGAGATTGGCTCAAAGAACTGAGAGAGCATAGCGGCAGTGATTTTTTCGCTGTGGGAGAGTATTGGTCGAGTGAAACAGATAAGCTTCTTCACTATCTCGACGTTGTAGAGAACAGTATGTCGCTTTTTGATGTTCCGCTGCATTTTTCGTTTCAAGATGCGGCAACGTCAAACGGTCACTACGATATGCGAAATCTTCTTGAGAATACGCTTTTGTCCGAGCGTCCCGACAATGCGGTAACATTTGTTGACAACCACGATACCCAACCGGGACAGTCATTGTTTTCTTTTATTCCCACATGGTTCAAGCCTATAGCATATTCTATTATTCTGTTAAGGGAAGAGGGAATACCGTGTGTTTTTTACGGTGACTATTACGGTATCCCGAACGATAATCTCCCCGCAGTTGCGTCGCTTAAAAAGCTTGTTTATATGCGTAAAAAATATGCTTACGGCGAGCAGGAGGATTATTTTGACGATGATTCCGTAGTCGGCTTTGTAAGAAAAGGTGACGAAGAACACGAAAATTCGGGATTGGCAGTTTTGATGACAAATGCGGAATGCGGCTCAAAGGTTATGAATATAGGCAAAAAATTTGCCGGGCAGTTGTTTTTTAATGCAATAGATCTCGCCGCCATTCCCGTAACGGTAGATGACGACGGAAATGCCGAGTTTTTCGTTGACGGAGGTTCGGTATCTGTCTGGGTAAACGGCGAAGCCTACAAGGATATTTGCCTGAATATCGAATGATATAAACTGTGCAGAAAAGTTGGCAGTCATTATGGCTGCTTTCTTTTTTTACAATGATTGCTTCATAATTTTGTGTAGAATTACCATTGAAATAAAGAAATCTATAAATTATAATACAATTGACAGTTATTTTTTAGATTATTGATCAATATGTACAACTTAAGGCGGTGTTTAGTGCAGATGCAGGGGTTTGGGGACGCAGTCCCATATGCACTAACATAAGCTCTTTAGCGCACCGTTAAAGTTTTTGCCCCGCTTTTTTCAAAAGGCGCCCGTAGGAAGTGCCCTTTGCAGGGGTGAATTCTTAAAACAGTCCTGTGGACTGTTTTAAGAAGAGGGGTGCTTTGCGTGACGAGCACCCCTGAGTTGA
>CACYDY010000007.1 GCA_902773245.1 uncultured Ruminococcus sp. | reverse complement strand
TGATTTTGGGCGGCTTTTTCGGGGTATCGCTTTTGCTTCTTGGTTTGGTAATTTGCTTCACTTCGTCTTTGTATGATTTTAGGCGGCTTTTTCGGGGGGGATCGCTTTTTGCTTCTCGGTTTGGTAATTTGCTTCGCTTCGTCTTTGCCTGATTTTGGGCGGCTTTTTCGGGGGGATCGCTTTTTGCTTCTCCGATCGGTAATTCGCTTCGCTCTTGCCTGCTTGGTTATTAACGTTGTTTTTTCTTTTTATTTTTTGTTTTCGCTTCATATGCTTTTGCTTTAACCAAACTTTTGCGGGCTGTACCCGCACCCGCAAGCCTTTGAAAATGCCCCTGAGAAACTTTAAATGTCGTTTCCGAAACTTTATTTTTCTCCCCCTCTCTCTCAAAAATATATTTACAATTTTATAAAAAAATATTATAATATATTTAAGTCTATGAAAAGAGGTAAAAATATGCAGAAAACCGCTTTTATCGCAATCGTTGGCAGACCTAACGTCGGGAAATCTTCTATTCTCAATAAAATTCTCGGTCAGAAAATTACTATCGTTTCTTCCAAACCCCAAACAACACGCACTCGTATTATGGGAGTCTATACCAAAGACGACGTTCAGCTCGTTTTTATTGATACACCAGGACTTCATAAGCCTAAAAACAGCCTGGGCAAATACATGGTTCGTTCAATCAACGAATCCGTAGGCGGAGTCGATGCCTGCCTGCTTGTCGCTGAATGTGACAAAGTCCCCGGCGATACCGAAAAAATGCTGATCGACCGCTTTAAATCTATGGATATCCCCGCTGTGCTTGCTCTCAACAAAATCGACAGGCTTAAAGAAAAAAGCGAGCTTATGGATAAAATCGCAGCGTACAGCGAAGCATTCGATTTTGATGATATCGTTCCCGTTTCCGCTCATAACGGCAGCGGTATAAACGATCTTGTCAAGGCTCTCGAAAAACAAGCCGCCGAGGGTATGCACCTGTTTGACGCCGACACTGTCACCGATCAGCCCGAAAGAGTTCTTGCTTCGGAAATTATCAGAGAAAAGATACTTCGGCTTACAGACAAGGAGATCCCACATGGAACAGCCGTTGTTATCGAACGCTTCAAAACAAGAGCCAACGGCGTTGTTACGGATATCGACGCAACCATCTACTGCGAAAGATCAAGCCACAAGGGCATTATTATCGGAAAAGGCGGTTCAATGCTCAAAAAAATCGGAACTTATGCAAGAGAGGACATGGAGAAATTTTTTGAATGCAAGGTCAATCTTACTCTTTGGGTCAAGGTCAAAGAGGACTGGCGAAACCGTGAGGGTATCCTCAGATCACTCGGTTATGACGAAAACAACTTTGATTAAAAGACTGCGGCTTATCAAGGAACCTTAAATGCGCTGCCAAGATTTCGTTCCGTTAATGATAATTTAATAATTATTCCCACAAATTTCAATAAATATTGCCGCCGATATCAGCGTATAATTATTAGTGAAAACGATTGAGCGGCTGTGTGACAGCATTTTGTCTGACGCCGCCCTTCAATCACATCGGAGGTAATGTTCTATGAACGAAAAAGACGCTTGGAAAAATTTTGTCACATCAGGCAGTGTTGACGACTACTTGAAGTACGCATCTATCAAAAACGATCGTACTGCCCCCACGGAGGAACAAGATGAAAATAACCACAGACGGATTGGTCATCAGAGAACAAAGCCTGAAAGAACAGGACAAGGTTCTGACGGTTCTCACCTCGGCTAACGGTATAATCCGCGCGTTCATACATGGAGCAAAGAGCATCAAAAGCCCGAAAAGTACAGCTTCGGGCTTGCTCACCTACTCCGATTTTGAGATCTATAAAAGCCGTGACAATTACATAATTGACGACGCTCGCGCAAAAGAGGTGTTCATGCCCGTCAGACGTGATATCGAAAAGCTTGCGCTGGGTCAGTATTTTTGCGAGCTGCTTGCTGTTCTCGCCCCGGAAGAATCTCAGGCAGACGATTTTTTGCGTCTTGCGCTGAATGCTTTGTATTTTTTGAGCAAGGGCGACCGACCTGTGTCTGTGATAAAAAGTGCGTTCGAGCTAAAGCTTATGACGATGGCGGGGTTTATGCCCGATCTTACGTGCTGCTGCGAGTGCGGCTGCTATGAGCATGAAAATATGATTTTTATTCCCGAAAGCGGTAAGCTGCTTTGCGGCGACTGTTCGGGCATTTCCAAGAAAAAACATATTCAAACCGGGATCTCGATAACCCATGCTATGCGTCACTGCGTTTATTCCGAAATGAAAAAACTGTTTGCTTTCACTCTGCCCGATGACGCTCTTTCCGTGCTTGAATATGCATCGGAAAACTATATCGCCGCACAAGTTCCCAAAAACTTTAAAACCTTGGATTTTTATAAAACCCTTAGAATTTAAGTAATTATCGATCACTGTCCACAACTTAAGGATTTGATCTGTAAAATTGTATGGATAACTTCATTCCATACATAAGCTTTTTCTTATCATCAACTTTTGCCCTCTGTCGCCG
>CACYDY010000006.1 GCA_902773245.1 uncultured Ruminococcus sp. | reverse complement strand
CCCCGTCCTCGTCCGTTTCCTTGACTATATAAATCGGACGCTGTTTCGTTTCAAGATATGTTTTCGACAAGTACATTCCTACAACACCTATTCCGATCAGCTGTATTCCTCCCAAAAAAAGCATAATACAAACTATTGTCGGAAAACCGGCTGCCGGATCGCCGAATACCAACGCTTTGATCGCATAAAAGCACGCAAGTATAAAGGTTATTATGCAAACTACAAAGCCCATTATTGACGAAATGTAGAGTGGGGTCGTTGTGAACGCCATGATCCCCTCCATTGAGTATTTAAAAAGCTTCCAGAACGACCATTTCGTTTCTCCGGCTACTCGCTCGATATTAACATATTCAAGCCATTTCGTCTTAAATCCGACCCAGCCGAATATTCCTTTCGAAAAACGGTTGTATTCTCCCATCGACAGGATAGCGTCAACCATTCTTCGCCTCATCAAGCGAAAATCACGAGCGCCGTCTACTATTTCGGCGTCGCTCATTTTGTTGATAATTTTATAGAACATTCTTGCGAAAAAGGAACGTATCGGCGGCTCTCCTTTTCGGGTGGTACGTCTTGTTGCCGCACAGTCGTATTCGCCGCTTTTCACCGTTTCGTACATTTCGGGCAGCAATGACGGCGGATCCTGCAAATCAACGTCCATCACCGCAACATAGTCGCCTTTTGCGCTTCTTAAACCTGCAAGCATTCCGGCTTCCTTGCCAAAATTTCTGGAGAAAGAAACGAATCTTACTCTTTTGTCCTTTTCATGAAGCTTTTTCATTATTGACAACGTTTCGTCTTTGGAGCCGTCATCTACAAAAATAAACTCAAAATTTACATATTTCATAGTCTTTGCAATTTTTACAATTTCTTTGTAAAAATCAGGCAAAGCTTCCTGCTCGTTGTAGCAGGGTACTATGATTGAAATAAGATCCATCTCCCTGACCTCCCTCTTACCTTATTTTGCCGGTTTTTTCTTCTTTGAAGCCGAGATCCGATCCCGGACACACATTGCGGCAAATATCAAGACCGCAATTACCGACACCGCTATTCCGGCTGCCAGACCCTCCGGGAAATAACTAAGTCTTATCTCGTGTTCGCCTTTTTCCAGATCGGTTCCCAAAAATGCGCCCAGAAGCTCTTTTGTCTGAGCCGGTTTTCCGTCAACATAAAGCTTCCAGCCTTTTTCATAAGGAATAGAAGTCATAAATGTTCCGTCAGCCGAAACCTTGATCGTGCCTTCCATTTTTGTCGACGTATAATTCGTGACCTGAAAGCCTTCGTCATTCAAGCTTTCATAGCATTTGTTCAAAACATCTTCGTTAAGATATGCCGCTGCGATCTCGTTGGTGTCGTCCTCTTCGACATCAGCGGTCAATTCGACAGTTTCGCCCTTTTTATAGTATCCCAACGGGAAAATGAACCTGCAGCCGTCAACATCATATGTGTGATCAATGCTTTCGCTCAGAACCGAAAGCTCATCGCTTGATCTGACGTTTGCCCACGCATACAGCATTCCGTCTTTCGGAGCGCGATAGGTTACCGAGATCCTTCCCGTGCGTGCACCTGAATCAAGATGATAAGAGTAAAGTCCGCCTTCCTCTTCGTTGTGGCTCATATTATCACAAGCATAATAATAAGGTGACAGCAATGTGTAAACATCCTCGTCAATCCCCGACAATGCCTTCATAACTTTATTCTGTGTTACAAAAACAGAGCTGTTGTCCATTTTCACACTGTTAACCTTGTTGTCCGTCATATACCCAATTGGCAGATAATATTTATTTCTATACATCACAACATCTTCGGAGTCCGATTCGAGATACTTTTCCATAAACGGATCGTTCGCCGTAAAACCATCTCGGACAATAATATACTTCAAGTTTGTCAGCATGGGAACTATCGGAGAAGTTATCATATACATATAGCTGCTTCTCTTTGACGAAATACCAAAGTCCGATGTGAAGTTGAGCAGCGACTTGTAGGTTGTTGACGAAAACTGACTTATTCCGTTATATCCATACATCATTCCGTCGTTTTTTGTTGAATATTCGGTTTGCTCGATCCTGAAAAATTCGTTCGGATCAAATGATATGACCTTATCCGTCATTTGGGTGATCTCGTCTTCGCTTGCCGGATAATCATTGTGGTTAGTTGTTCCCACCGTATCGACACCCACCGAACAGCGTACGCACATCTCGGCAATTATTACCAAGCTTGCGAAAATATTCAGCATTTGTCTGTTCAGAAGATCCAACTCGTACAGCGTCATAAATACAATATACAGCGCGGCAACTATCAGGCTTCCAAGTATTGCTCTTCTTTCGAGATAGAACACTGCAGCGCAAACTAACGCCATCATCAAAATGCACATACCGATAATATCTTTTTTGTCAAGCTCTACAAAAGAAGTATATGCCCTGTACGCTATTACAATAAAAACAAAACTGAACAGGAATGCAAAACGGTACGGTATCAGATTCGGATAATGAAAACCGTGCCAAATGTAGTCAAGAACATTTATGTTCAGACTAACAAACAGAAATCCCAAAAGCGACAAATATGCCGCCTTTTCACGCATGGGAATTGATTTTGACCTAACAAATATTACCAGCATCAAAATACAGAACATTCCTGTTGCTATATTCGGCAGCCCCTCCATAGTAGTCGGCTGGTTAAAGCTGAGAATATTCGCCAAAACCTCCATGAAGTTATTGTACAGCTGTATTTTAGTCGGGAAGTCGTCGTCTGCACCCACCGTATATTTAAGCTGCGCATATGCCGTGAGCGTTACAAAAAGAGTCATCGACAAAGCTAAAACCGAGTACCCCGCCATTTTAAGCAGATCCTCGCACAGCTGCGGTATGGTAGATTTCTTTATTATCGAAACTACCAAAAACCACAGCGCAACAAACACACATATCATAAATCCGATGTAATAGCTTGAAAGAAATGCTGCCGCCAGGGATATCACAAATAATTTGTACTTTTTTTCGTAAACAACGCAGTAAACGCCCAGCGCTACAAGAGGAAGAAGCGCAATGCTGTCAAGCCAGATGACATTCCAATAATAGCCCATGATGTAATCGCAGAAAGCATAGGAACAGCCAAAGGCAACAAGCGACAGGTCGTTTCTTTTGTAAACGTGCTTGAGATAGACAGCCGTAAACAAGCTCGAACAGCCTATTTTTATCAATGTAAAGACAGTCATTGCTTCACGCACAAATTTTATGGGAATAAATATCGTCAGCAAATTGAGCGGACTTGCGATATAGTAGCCTATCATCGCCATAAAATTCGTTCCAAAGCCGTTATGCCACGAATAAAACAGTGAATCTCCGCTTTGCAGCTTTCGCTGATACTCCTTCAAAAAAGGAAGATACTGCTGTTTGCAGTCGGAAAACATTATCTGTCTGTCGCCAAAAGGATACACACCTTTTTTTGCGAAAACTACAGCCATTATCAAAAACGGTACAAAAAACGACAGCACAAGAAAAATCTTTGTGTTTCGCTCTTCTTTGGTTTTCAGATTGGCGAGATTTCTTGCCGGCTTTGACTTTTTTTCGCTGCCCCCGGATCTTCCATTCTGTTTTTTATTTTTTTTAATCGGCTTATCGTCCCGGCTTTCGGCAGAATCCGTACTTGTTATATTTTCGGACAAACAACTCTCCTCCTTTGATGTTTCGCCGTCTGCGGACGGCGACCAAAGGCTCTGCCTTTGGAATTCGCAAGCCTTTGAAAAGGCTTGATCGAAACTTTAGCAAGCTTCGCATCTTTAATAATTAAGGCAATTTCTTATGTCGTTACTATAAGAATTATTTCTCAAATGAGCTTTTGTCTGGCAAAAGCTTTTCAAATGCTTCGATCACACCTTGCTTTTTATTTTCAAAATCAAGCGTATCGGCGGTATCGTTAATACATATCATGTTATGCTTTTGTGACGGTATGTCATTCAAAAGCGCCTGATAATTATACTCCTTGACATGGTAGCACAACGCAAAGCTGTCACGTCTGACCTCGAAATTTCCCGACGCAAGCTGCCAGTATTTCATCAGCCATTGATTTACGTTTCCTGTTTTTCGGAACTTGTCGCAGCAGGTTTGGTCGAGAATTTCAAATTCCTTGTCCCAAACCTCTTCAAAGGTCGATTTCAAAAAGCTGTTCGGCGTATGCTGATAGTAAAACCCCGGAAACCAGTGCCACGGCATAAGCAGCACGGTTCTTATTATATTTTTAAAGCGGTTTTTCGGGTTGAACCATTTTTTGAAATCCTTTCTGACAGCCTTATCTTTATCAAAATGTTCGTTGATAGCGGTTATATTTGCGCCGTTAAAAAATCCTGCGCTGTCCTTGTTGAAACATATGCAGTCAAGCGCAAAGGTATCGCACGGCAGTCCGTTTTTGAAAAAGTCCTCGGGCTTAGTCGGCGCTGTGATAAACATATCGTCGTTGAAGTAAACGAACCTGTCGGCAATCCCCTTTATTCTGTGAAGGTTCAGCTCGATAGTATGCGAGCTGAATGTCGGAAGATACTTTTCGGGAATATAGTCTTTGTGGCTGACAATATTTATCTTTGGATTTGATGTGTCAAGCCAAGACGGAACATGACCCCATGTTACAAAATGTATCTTGTTGACCCACGGAGCGAATTTTTCCACTCCACGAAACCAATACTGCAAATTATCCCAATCACGGTACCTGACTTCGCTGTTGGAATTTCCGGAAACATTGGTATCATATTTTGATTTTTCGGCTCTCCAACGGGGATCGTTTCCGTCGACCCAGATTATGACAAAATCTATCGGGTCATTCATTCCGTTCATCAGCCCCACCTCTCTTTGACTGCTTCATAATTACGTTTGCAGTTGTTTGTGTCGTAAAGCGTAAAAAAGCTTTTGTGTCTTTCAAGATATTTTTCTTCGTTCGCAAAATTTTTGACTGCCATCTGCTCAACATGATCCAAAAGCTTTTCGGGGCTTTCGAAAACAGGGCCGAACCCGTCTTCTTTATAGTCAAAATATCCTTTGTGATAATGCTTTTGAGAAAACTCCTCATAGTCAAAATGAAAATACGCAAGAGGCTTTTTCATGTAGGCAAAATCTATCTGAACACTCGAATAGTCCGTTATCATAAACGCAGAGCTTTTCATCAGCTCCTGAACGTTGAATTCGGGATAAGAGCATACGGTAAGATAGGGATTTTCGCTTTCAAAACAGCCGATAAAACGCTGCGTGTCCCTGTGGGGACAAAACATTACGGTACAGCCGTACTTTCGGCAAATCTCTTCAAGACGTTTTGATTTTATGATACTGCTCCATTTTTTGTAGTAATCGCTTGAGCAGAAATTCTCCCTGTCCTTTTTGGGATCCTTTGCCAGAGCGTTTGTTCCGAGCCAATCACGCCATGTCGGCATTATCAGGATTTGTTTGGGAACAGTTTCAAAATCGTGCAGCCTGTCAAAACGAGCAAGACCCAAAAGCTTTACGCTGCCTTCGGGATAGCCGTATCTTGAATCTACATATTCCCATTCGCGAAATGTGCTTGTTACAAACATACTCATTTTTGTGTTTTCATAATAAAGAAACTCAATATCGGTTAAAATAACACCGTGCTGCAAAAACACTCTGTTGTTGCGGAGTATCCCGTAAACCTCGAGAAGATAGCAAACCGCAAAATTAGGCTTTCCGCTCTTTTGAGAACTGATGTTGACCTTCGCAGTCAGGTACAGTATCCAATGCATAAAGCTTCCGTATTCAACGGTTTTTCCCAATGCGCTCACTTTTTCAAAGTCGGCGCTTTTTCTGTAAACGGCATAAACGCAGTCCCGTTCGGGATGTTCGCGGCGAATGTACTCAAACAGCCAATATCCGTTGTCCGATGCTTCCTTTCCGTTGTCGCAGACAAGCCAGAGATCTTTTCTGAATTGTTTGTAAACAAGCGCTATCGGCAATGCGATCGCAAACAAAAATATATGCAAAATATCATGGGGCTTTACCCCCTTGAATTTCTCGATAAATCTTCGCATACGCTGCCCCGATCAAGACATAAACTCTTCGTACTTGGGCAAAACCTCGTCGCAGCTGCCCTGCATTTTGACCTCGCCCTCGTGAAGCCACAGGATAGTGTCGCAGAGCTTGCGGAGAGTTTCCGAGCTGTGAGATACTATCACAACAGTTCTGTCGGCATTTGTGATAAGACTCTTCATCTTCTCATAGCTTTTCTTTTTAAATTTGGCGTCGCCTACCGACAGCACCTCGTCAATAAGCATTATCTCGGTTTCGAGAATTGCCGTAATGGAAAATGCAAGTTTTGAATACATACCGCTTGAGTATGTTTTAACGGGACGATCTATAAAGTCGCCCAGCTCGGAAAACTCTATGATCTCATCGAGCTTCTCGTCGATCTGCTCTCTTGAAAAACCGAGAAGCATTCCGGACAGATATATATTCTCACGTCCGCTTAGTTTATTAACAAATCCGACACCGATCGACAACAGCGACACCGAATGCCCATGAAGGTCGATCACTCCCTCGTCGGGTGAAAAAATGCCTGCGATCGCTTTGAGCAGCGTTGACTTTCCGCTGCCGTTTTTTCCGACGATGCCGAGGATCTGTCCTTTCGGGACTTCAAAGGTCACTCCTTTTACGGCTTCAAAAAGCTCGGTCTTTTTATACTTGTGCGGCGCAAGGATCGTTTTGAGCAAAGAAATTTTTTTAAACACTCTGTATCTGATTTTCACATCGGTAACAGAGATAGCCTTTTCCGTAACTTCTGCCATAATTAAATCACCTTTACATAGCTGTTTTCAAATTTGTAAATAATAGTAGTTCCGACGAAAGACAATACAACTCCCACAAAGAACCATACGCACATCATTACCCAATGAGGATTCTCGTTGTAAAGCAAAACTCTTCTCAGATCAGTGATAAGCAGCGCCATCGGATTGAGCTTTATGAGATATTCGTAAAAAGGAGCGGGAACTCTTCCCACGATCTTTTCCCCGATCGGCTCGATCGAATAGAAAATACCCGAAAGGTAAAAGCCAAGCTGGAGAATAACCGTGATAACATTGAGCAGATCCTCAACAAAAACTCCAAAGTGCATTACGATCGTGGTCACTCCGAATGTCACCGTAACCAAAACCAGGCTTATCGGAATTATCCACAAAGCCTTCCATGTCAAAGGAACGTGATAGCCGATCATTGTTATAACAACAAGAAGATTCGATACGATCATCTTGAATCCGTAAACACCGATCTTTTCAAATATGAACATATATTTAGGTATGTAAACCTTAGTTACTATCATTTTTTTGCTTGAAACAAGCTTTACTCCGGCTTTAACGGTTTTCTGAAAAAACGTCCATGTGTTCAGTCCGAGAAAAACAAACACCGGAAAATACGGAACGTTGCTCTTGAAAACCACGACCGCAATAAACGAATAAACGAGCATATAAAGCAGAGGATCCAAAAACCACCACAGCCAGCTCAGAAACGAATCGGCAACCTCTGATTTCAACTCGGCTTTTGATGAGAAAACTATATAATTAAAGAATTTCTTGAAATCTTTTATAAATCTGCCCATCAGTTACCATCACATCCTTCTTTTCTAAAAATTTTTGATAATCATAAACGATTTGATTATAACATTATACCGCAAATTTTTCAATAGGCATTTTGCCTTATATAATGAGCAAAAAATATTGTTTTAAGTGTAAAAAAACAATGAGCTTTTATGTCGGCTTGACGACAATTCGAAATCTTTACAATTTTTAAATTTTTATTTGACATGATTGTACATATTATAGTATAATTGTTCTATACGGCTTATGGGAGATTTTTTTGTAAATTGTCCCATGTTTTATGCGTTGAATTTGGTTAAATTCGGCTGCAAAATGTAACGTTTTGATGCATTTGTACTAAACCGATTTGCTTTTGTCTATTCCGCAGCTTCTGTTTGTTCTTTACGAAGCCGACATTTTTTGAGATATTTTTCTTAAGTTTCGCCAATTGGTTTACAAAAAATTTACAATTTGATGATAACCTTGTATCGAAGCTGCGGTATAATTATTCAACGATTGTTACATATGTTTAAATTTTATTAACCATAACGGAGCAACTTTTTTATGGAAAAAATGAATGTTAGAAAAATCGTCCTGATGTTTGCGGACGCTTTTATAGTTTTTGTGAGCGGAGCGCTGACAAGCTTTCTGCTTTCGTTCTTCTGGATGAATCCGATGTACGACTCTTCAAGAAAGAGTCTGATCATATATATTCTCATCAACGTTCTGATGTGTTTTTTTGCGCTGTATGTGTGCGGCGCTTACAACAAGCTTTGGCGGTATTTCGACGCCAAAGACTATTTGTCCTGCGGTCTTGGAATGTTCATCGGCTCGGGAATTACCGTTCTGCTTGCCAACACTTTCAACGCTCAGCCCAGATGGCAGTATATCGGTCTTTCATTCGTCATCAGCACGTTCGGTATCATTATGTTTCGCTTTATTTTCAGGCGAACGTTTCTTACCATTGCAGTCGACGGAAAAAAATATCAAAAACAGCGTACTATGATAATCGGCGCCGGACAGGCGTGCAGAATGATCCTCAGCGAGATCAAAAACGCTCAGACCGACCCTAAAAATCCGGCTCACAAATACGAGCCTGTTTGTCTTGTGGACGATGACCCCGACAAGCAGGGCACCAGTATCATGGGCATTCCCGTAAGAGGCACAACAAAGGAAATTCCAAAATGGTGCAAAAACGAGGCTATCGACCTTATCATACTCGCAATACCCTCGATAAACGAAAAAGACAAGAAAAGGATCCTTGACTCCGCAAGCGAAACAAGCTGTAAAATAAAGATCATTCCTTATCTGACCGAAATGCTTGCCGACGGCAAGGAAAGCACTCAGATCATCTCTAAGGCTCAGGATATTAAAATCGAAGATCTTCTCGGAAGAGAGCCTGTTACTTTTGATAATGATGATGTAAAAAAATATATACACGACAAGGTTTGTATGGTTACGGGCGGCGGCGGTTCCATCGGAAGCGAGCTTGTCCGTCAGATCATCAAATACAGCCCAAAGCAGATCGTTATTGTTGATATTTACGAAAACAACGCTTATGAGATACAGCAGGAGCTTTTCATGGACTACGGCCGTGACATAAATCTTATCACGCTCATTGCTTCTGTTCGTGATTATGACAAAATGAACGTTATTTTCAAAAAATACAAACCAAACATCGTGTTCCACGCTGCCGCTCACAAGCACGTTCCGCTTATGGAAACCGTACCCGAAGAGGCTGTTAAAAACAATATTTTCGGTACGTTTAACTGCGCGACTCTGGCGGAATACTACAACGTTGAAAAATTCGTTATGATCTCAACGGACAAGGCTGTCAATCCCACAAACGTCATGGGTGCGACAAAACGCTGCTGTGAAATGATCATACAATATATGGCGCAAAATTATACAAACACCGATTTCATAACTACCCGTTTCGGAAACGTTCTCGGAAGCAACGGTTCGGTTATCCCCCTTTTCAAAAAGCAGATCGAAACAGGAAAACCGGTTACCGTTACTCACCCCGATATTATCCGTTATTTTATGACGATCCCCGAAGCCGTTTCTCTTGTTCTTCAGGCAGGGGCTATGGCTCAGGGCGGTGAGATCTTTGTCCTTGACATGGGCGAACCCGTCAAAATAGTAACTCTTGCCGAAAACCTGATCAGACTTTACGGAAAGACTCCGTATCAAGATGTGGAAATAAAATTTACGGGGCTGCGTCCCGGAGAAAAGCTTTATGAAGAGCTTTTGATGAGCGAAGAGGGTCTGAAAGAAACTGCCAACAAGAAAATTTTTATAGGCAATCAAATAAAAATCGAGCCGGAACAATTTTTAGGCGAGCTTCAGGAATTGAAAGAAGCCGCTAATTCCAACAACAGTGAACAAACGCTCAAAATTTTGAGTGATATTGTTCCGACTTTTCATCATAATATTAACTGACGCTGTTGTTTTTACCGTGATAATTCCCAATTTATTGATATTAATAAAAATACAGAAAAAAATCACAGGAGGAAATAATTCATGTGCGGAATAGTTGGTTATGTCGGACACAGAAACAGCGCCGACGTACTTGTAAACGCTTTGACCAGACTTGAGTATCGTGGCTATGACTCGGCTGGCATTGCAGTTTTTGAAAATGATAAGATCTCCGTTGCAAAATCAAAAGGAAAGCTTAAAGATTTAGTTGATAAAATGGATCGCGAAGGGAAACCCCAAGGTATTTCGGGAATCGGTCACACCCGCTGGGCAACTCACGGCGAGCCGTCGGATATCAACTCTCACCCACACAGCGGCGCAAAGGTTACGCTTGTTCACAACGGTATTATCGAAAACTACAAAGAGCTTAAAGAGTTCCTGGAAAAACAGGGACGCTCGTTTTTGAGCGACACCGATACCGAAGTTGTGGCTCAGCTTCTTGATTATTATTACAGTCACATCAAGGAACCCGTCAAGGCTATCATCGAAACTACTCAGGAGCTGAAAGGAAGCTTTGCGCTCGGTATCGTTTTTGAGGATTTCCCCAACAAGGTTTTTGCCGTAAGACGTGAAAGCCCGCTGATAATCGGTATCGGAAAAGATGAGAATTTCATTGCTTCGGACGTTCCCGCAATTATTCAGTATACCAAGGACTACTATCTTTTGGAGCATGATGAAATTGCCGTTTTGGAACAAAAAAGAGTACGAATTTTTGACATACACTATCAGCCCGTCAAGAAAGAGCTTAAAACTGCCGACTGGGACGTTGACGCAGTCGGAAAGGGCGGCTATCCTCACTACATGATCAAGGAGATCAACGAACAGCCTACAGCTATCAAAAACACCGTTCTTCCGAGGATCAAAGACGGTGTTCCATGTCTTGACGAATGCAACATTAATCCCGAGGTGCTTAAAAATATAAAAAATATTTATATTGTTGCCTGCGGAAGCGCTATGCACTCAGGAATGGTAGGAAAGTATGTTATCGAGGAAATCGCAAGAACTGCCGTTACGGTTGACATCGCAAGTGAGTTCAGATACAGAAATCCTATCGTGGGAAAAGGCGACTTGATAATTATCGTTTCTCAAAGCGGAGAAACCGCCGACAGCCTTGCGGCAATGCGTCTTGCAAAACAGAAGGGCGCAAAAACGCTTGCAATTGTCAACGCAATGGGAAGCACAATTGCCCGTGAAGCCGATATGCTGATCTACACTCATGCCGGACCGGAGATCTCTGTTGCTTCAACAAAAGCATACATGGTTCAGCTTTCGGTTATGTATCTTTTTGCGTTTGAGCTTGCTTTTGCAAAAGGTCAGATCGACGAGGAAAAATACAGATACCTCACATCCAAGCTTCTTGAAACTCCCGAAATGGTTGAAAAGGTTATTGAACATACAACCGAAATTTCACAAAAAATATCCACAAAGCTTCTCACGGCAGACAGTCTGCTCTATATCGGCAGAGGTCTTGACTATGCGCTCAGCATGGAGGGCAGTCTGAAGCTTAAAGAGATCTCATATATTCATTCGGAGAGCTATGCGGCAGGCGAGCTTAAACACGGAACGATCTCTCTTATCACAAAGGGAATGCCTGTTATTGCGGTTGCAACCCAGTCGTCGATTTATGAAAAAACCGTCAGCAACATCAAAGAGGTCAAAGCACGAGGCGCAAAGGTTATTATGATATGCCGTGAGGGCAACGATGTTCCCAAGGATATAGCTGACTATGTTCTTAAAATTCCGAATTTTGAAGAAATACTTCTTCCGATGCTTGTTTGCGTTCCGCTTCAGCTTATTGCTTACTACACTGCCGTACAAAGAGGAAACGACGTAGACCAGCCGAGAAATCTTGCTAAATCGGTAACTGTTGAATAATATGCTTATCAGAACACAATCTAAGGAAGCTATGGCAGATGTAGTCCATATCTATCTTTCCGAGATGATGGGAGAAAAACAATACTACATTTTCGGAACCTGCTCTGTGGGCGGAGTGTTCGCAGGAAACAGGATCACGCTTGGAATTTATAAATCAAAAAAAGAAGCTCTTCACGAGCTTGACGACATTGAACGGTATTTTTCGGATAATCCGAACGGGATTTATAAAATGAAGTAATTAAAACGGATACTCGCTTTAGGGTATCCGTTTTTTTGTACTGCGCAATTTTCTTTCGGGTGAATTGTTCGATGTCAGATGTGGTAAAAAAATCGGGTAGGAACTGCACCCCAAAACGCAAAAAAGCTGATAAACTCGCCGTTTCTGCGAATTTATCGACTAAATTAATGAGTCGAGGTGACAGGATTCGAACCCTGCCTCATCGCATAAAAACGTGATAAAATAGAGCTTTTTTATTTGTTTTGTGTGATTTTGTGTGACCGGGTATGCACCCGGCGGCGATACGCGATCATAGCTTGTTCTTATCGAAAGTTTATGCCCGCGTCCGACATTAATAAATCCGAAGAGGTCTGATATTCGTTAATCGAGCCGTGATATGATCCCATTGAAGTACCCGTCAATGAGCTTGTCGATCTTTTTTCTCTCCGAGCTGAATGTCTGCTGATACACCGATTTCAAAATGTTGTCGGTTGACCAGCCGCCGCGCTCACAGGCGTACTTGTCGGGAACGCCGAGCAT
>CACYDY010000005.1 GCA_902773245.1 uncultured Ruminococcus sp. | reverse complement strand
CTGGTTACGCTCGCTGTAAACGTCGCTCGTTATCTGGAGAAGGTTTCTTTCACCCCAGTTACAGGTGTGATTCAAAACTATATCCTGGATAACCTTCATGCCCTTGTCATGACAGGCATCGATCAAAGTCTGATATGTAACTCCGTTGGACTCATATCTCGTATCAACGGCGCTGAAATCATAAGCATGGTAACCGTGGTAGTCATAACCGGAATCATTTTCAACTACAGGGGTTATCCAAATTGCAGTAAATCCCAAAGCCTTGATATAGTCGAGTTTGTCGATAAGTCCTTTGAAGTCGCCTCTCCACGAGGGATCGCTTTCGGGGTTCTGAGCTTTTTTATCCTCCGATGTGCGAGCATTATTGCTTGAGTCGCCGTCATAGAATCTCGTTGTGATCAAGAAATAGATCGACTCGTCACGGAAGTCCGATCTTGAATTTGCGAAAAGCACACCTCTGTCCTCATTACTGAGCGTTGAAGCCGTTGAAGCGCTGGTTTCAACTTCCGCAGCGCTTGCGGAAACCAAAGCAGATTCGGCGCCGCTTGCAAGAATAAGAGCAGCCAGAACAACGGCAGAAGTACGCTTCATACCTTTTTTAATGTTGGATAATCCGTTCATTAAAACTTACCATTCCTTTCCGTTATAAATTTTTCCGGATACTCGGCAAAATACCGGCGTGCGGCTGCCGGAAAATGCGGGGATCCGTTAGATGTAAGACCTGCAAAATATAACCAAATCACCGATTTTAAAGCAAAGCCGATCATTGACCTCTGCCGGGCAAAACCGATGATTTTCAGCCAAAAATTAACGAAAAATCAAATCAAAAAACTCTCAAACCGCAGTTTTCTTACTTTAAATTTTCTACTATAATTATATAACAACCCCATTTTTTTGTAAAGTAAAATTTTATTCAAAAAAATTATTAACTTCAAAAAGCCATAACATTAATTGTGTAATTTTACCAATATTATATTTTTGATATTATGCATAAAAACGAATCAATTTTCGAATTTTTGTAATTATTAACAACAACAAATCATGAATATTGTAACCTATTACAAAAGAGCGTCATTTTCAAACACAAACATATCACATAAAAAGCAAAAGCGATTTTCCTCTCGATCCCGCGCGTGACCGATATTCGATAAGTCGGTTCAGCATCTTAACGATCCTATAAAAAACGACGGCTTTATTTTTCCGATTAGAAACAAATCGAAATTTGTTATAATTTATACACAAAGATTTTAAATATACTATTGATTTTTACACCATA
Source organism: uncultured Ruminococcus sp. (assembly GCA_902773245.1). Classification (GTDB taxonomy): domain Bacteria; phylum Bacillota; class Clostridia; order Oscillospirales; family Acutalibacteraceae; genus RUG592. The sequence continues at coordinate 2,989 of CACYDY010000005.1, read as the reverse complement.
TTGTGATATTATAGAACCATAGAAATTTCGGAAGATTTTTCTATAATCATTATTCTTTCAAGCGAAAGGGTGGATATTATGAAGATTAACTACACAGCAAGAAAAGTGAATTTGAAAGACAATTTTAAGGAGCGTGTTGAGAAAAAGCTCAAAAAGTACGATCGTGTCTTCTCGGAGAATGCCGAGGCTATGGTTACGGTCACGGTCTACAAGAACAGACAGACAGTTGAAATTACGATCAAAGACAACGGTATGATTTATCGTGTTGAGAATACAAGACCTGAAATGAATGAGGCTTTGGATATAGATATTGATAAACTCGGTCGCCAGATCCGTAAAAACAAGGCTAAGCTCGAGAAAAGAATCAGACCCTCTGCGCTGGACGCTTACGCAGATTCGGACGAGTCCGATACCGCCGAGGAGCTCGAGGTTCAGGAAGAGATCGCATATGAGGTTCTCAGAAAGAAAAGCGTTGCTCTCAAGCCCATGTCTGTCGACGAGGCTATCCTGCGAATGAACATGGTCAATCACAAGTTCTTTATGTTCCTTAATTCCGAAACAGACAACGTTTCCGTTGTTTATGTGAGAGATAACGGCGACTACGGAATGCTCGAATCCGAAATTGTCGAATGATCCGGCGCCGTGTCATTTTTGGCGTATGACCGCATTTTTTGATATTTTCACAGTTTAATTACCCAAACATAGAAGGACAGATCTCGGTTTGTCCTTCTATAATTTTGCGCTTATCTTGTTAAAAAACTGTAATCAAAAGTAAACCGTTTTTAATATCAATGTTTCTTGAAACTTTTGCATATATATTGTATAATTGTTTATATATTGATAAAGGACTGTTTGTATGAGTAATTACAATTTTGCCGCACCGTGTCTGATGGGTGTTGAAAAGCTCCTGTCAAACGAATTGAAATTCATGGGTGCGTCTAACGTTAAGGCTGACAACGGACGAGTTTTTTTCGAAGGCGACGAGTCAATTCTCGCCAGGGCAAATATTTGCTCTCGATTCGCCGAAAGAATTTTGATAATCGCCGGCAGATTCACCGCCCAAAGCTTTGAGGAGCTTTTTCAAGGTGTAAAGAATATCGAGTGGGAACGTTTTATCGGCAAAAAAGACAAATTTCCCGTCAAGGGCAGCTGTCTGTCGTCGGTTCTGCGAAGCGTGCCCGATTGTCAGGCAATTATCAAAAAAGCTGTTGTCGAAAGGCTCGGAAACGTTTACAATGTCGATTGGTTTGAAGAAAGCGGTTCGTTGTTTCAGATACGTTTTTTGATCCTGAAAAATGATGTTTGCATAATGATCGACACCGGCGGCTCTCCCCTGCACAAAAGAGGTTACCGGGCAAATTCAAACGATGCTCCCATCAAAGAAACTCTTGCGGCAGCGCTTGTGGAATTATCACGAGTCAGAAGCAATCACACCGTTATAGATCCGTGCTGCGGTTCGGGAACTATTTTGATCGAAGCGGCGCAAAAAGCTTTGAAGATCCCCCCGAATTCAAAAAGAAGCTTTGTTTGCGAAAGCTGGAACATAGCTTCAAAAGACTGCTGGGAAAAGGAACGCGTCCGCGCCGATAACGAAACAAACAGAGCTGTCGATTTTCACGGATACGGCTATGACATTGACGAACGCGCCCTTGAGATCGCAAGGGATAACGCCAGAAAAGCCGGTGTTGACGATTTTATAACATTTCAAAAAAGGGACATTAAGGATTTTTCGGAAAGCTTTGAAAGAGCCACCGTTATTTGTAATCCCCCTTACGGCGAAAGACTTCTTGATATCGGTTCAGCCGAAGAGCTATACAGAATAATGGGACAAAAATTCATATCCAAACCGGGCTGGAGCTACACAATTATCAGCCCCGACGACGATTTCGAAAAATGCTTCGGCAGATCGGCAGACAAAAGAAGAAAACTATACAACGGTATGATATTATGTCAGGCATATCAGTATTTTAAATAACTCTTTTTCAGTATTTTCAATGTGTCTTTTCTGCGAAAAGTACGTGAAGAATTATCGTTGAATAGAACATAAAAATATCAATTATTTTATTCAAAATCACAAAAATCAGGTAAATTGATCCAAAAAACTATACTATTATTGAATTTTTACAAAGAATGTTATATAATATCAATATACATATCTGAAAACATTAGGAGGGAATCATGTGAGTAGGAAGTCTAAAAATGACAACATGATGGGAAATCCAAGCTCAATTGCAAATGCAATGTATGACGCTCAAAAAAAGGAAATCACAAGTTCCATGGTTTTAAGCTTTTCTTTTATTGCGGCAGGGCTTATCGTTGCGGTCATCGGTCTGTTTCAGTACTTTAACATAAAGTCGAATCTGACCGACTCTTCGGAAAACATTGACGCAATGGCTTGGGTAGTAATTGCGGCGGTCGGCTTATTGGTAGGCATTATCGGACTTATAAGCATTATGAAGTCTGTCGTTTCGCTCGGTCAGATCGGTAAATGGGCGAAGGAAGCCGAATCCCACGCTTCACCCTTCCAGGGGCAGAAGCTCAATCGTAAGGTTGCCGCAATGAATCAATCTCAATCTATGCAGCAAGCTCCCGCTGAGGGAATGGCCGAAGGAGCAAAGGGCCAAAAACAGAAGCTCGGATTCTTCAAACGAGGCAAGGAAACAAAAGGAAAACAAAACAGCGACGAGCTATACTACAAGTATAATCCGCAGGAAAAGAAAGCCGCCGCTCCCGCTCCAAGATCTGCTCCGATGATGGAACAAAAATTTGATTACGGTATCGATGAGTATAAAAAGACGACCTTTGCCGATGAATTTTTGAAAAAGAACAAACGAGATCCGTTCGCAGAATACAGGAAAGAGCTTGGTATCAAAGAAGAAGTCGAAGAAACACACGTTCAGAAGCCGAAGTTTATTGTAAATCATCCGACGCCGGCTCCGACAATTATCCAACCTCCTGCTCAGGCAGCCGTCAACACACCTGCAGCCGT
>CACYDY010000004.1 GCA_902773245.1 uncultured Ruminococcus sp. | reverse complement strand
GCTAAGGTGTTTCGCCGGCGGCACGACGGCGACTCCCTAAAGGGATTAGGCTTCGCCGTCACCGGCTCTGCCTTTGGAAACTGCGGGTGCCCAACGGAAGTGCCCTTGGGGCACCTTTGAAAAGGCTTGAGCGAAACTTTAATAAGCTTCGCATCGCTAATAATTTAGGCAATTTCAAATGTCGTTTACTATAATTGCGTAATAAAATCGGTCGTTTTGATTGTTCTAAGTTTTAACTCTGTATTTTGACCAAAAAAATTTTTTGAATTTTTAATTTCTTATTGACAAAACTGAATTAATTTGATACAATCTAATTGTACACTATTGATTTTTTTGTTAAAAAAGATGTTTATATTTCAATTGATTTATGTTATAATAATCAGGAGGTTTTGTTATGTCAATTTATGATTTTACCGTAAAAAAGAGAAAAAACGGCGTGCTGGAGCTTTCTCAGCTGAAAGGCAAGGTTTTTCTTATTGTCAATACCGCAACCGGCTGCGGATTCACACCTCAATATGAAGCATTGGAAATGCTTTATGAAAAATATCATGACAAGGGCTTCGAGATCCTCGACTTTCCATGCAACCAGTTCGGAAAGCAAGCGCCCGGCAGTGATTCGGAAATTCATGAGTTCTGTACCGCAAAATACAAAACTCAGTTCGACCAGCTCGCCAAAATAGATGTCAACGGAGAAAATGAAGATCCTCTTTTCACTTTCCTTAAAGAGAAAATGCCGAGCGAGGAAATTATTGGCATGAAAAACAAGGTTGCAATGAAAGCAATTCAAAAAATAAGCGTAACTGCTGTCAAGCCGAGCGACATCAAATGGAATTTTACAAAATTCCTCGTTGACAGAGAAGGCAGCGTTATAAAAAGATACGATCCCACATTTGACCCTGCTCAGATCGAGCCTGACATTATGAAAATTATTTAAAAAGGAGTTTTTGAAATGGCTGTTATTAAAGTTACATCAGAAAATTTTGAAGAAGAAGTTTTGAAATCCAATGTGACCGTTCTTGCCGATTTTAACGCCGACTGGTGCGGTCCGTGCAGAATGCTCAAGCCTATCCTCGATGAGATTTCCGAGGAAAACAAGAGTGTTAAAATAGTTTCGATTAACATTGACGACGAAGATGAACTCGCCGACGAATACGACGTAACCTCTATCCCCTGTCTTGTTGTCTTCAAGGACGGCGCAGAGTTCGAAAGAAGCGTCGGCTTCAGACAAAAGGAAGATGTTGAAAGCTTGATTGGTGAATAATTATGTATGATATCATTATTGTGGGAGCCGGGCCTGCGGGGCTGACTGCTGCTATCTATGGAAAACGCGCGGCAAAATCGGTACTTGTTCTCGAGGGAGCAAGCTACGGAGGTCAGATCATCAACACCGCCGACATTGAAAATTACCCCGTTGCCGAGCATATTTCGGGTTTTGAATTTGCAACGAATATTTATAACCAAGCAAAAAATCTCGGTGCGGAAATTAAATTTGAAAAAGTCCTTTCCGTTGAGGTTGACGGCTCGGTAAAAAATGTTATTACAAAAAAGAACACCTACGCTGCAAAGTCTGTTATCCTCGCAACAGGCTCGGAAAACAGAAAGCTGGGTCTTGAAAACGAAGACGACCTGGTCGGAAGAGGTGTTTCTTACTGCGCAACGTGTGACGGAGCTTTTTACAAACACAAAACCGCGGCTGTTGTCGGCGGCGGAAACACGGCGCTTGAGGACGCACTTTATCTTTCAAATATCGCCGATAAGGTCTATCTTATTCACAGAAGAGATAAATTCAGAGGCGAAGAGTCTACAGTTGAACTGCTGAAGAAAAAGGATAATGTCGTTTTCGTCTATGACAGCGTTGTAACAAAGCTCATTGCCGATAAAAAGCTTCAAAGCATTGAAGTAACAAACAAAGACGGTACCATTCGGAATATTGACGTAAACGGTCTGTTTGTAGCGGTCGGACGGATCCCCACAAATTCAGCCTTTTCAGGCTTGCTGGAGCTTGATGAAAGCGGTTACGTCAAGGCTTCGGAAAACTGCAAAACCAACGTTCCCGGCATTTTTGCGGCAGGTGATAACCGCGCAAAAGAGGTTCGGCAGCTCGTCACCGCAGCGGCTGACGGAGCGGTTGCTGCGACTCAGGCTGTTAATTATATTAACAATTTTGACGCATAAACTAATATTTTTGTTAAAAAGTACAAGCTGTTCTTATAAGGTTTGTGCTTTTTATAATTTTATC
>CACYDY010000003.1 GCA_902773245.1 uncultured Ruminococcus sp. | reverse complement strand
GCACACCAAACTTATACAATTATTACCAAATATCCACAAAAAAGAACTCCCACAAACGGCTTGTTTAAGCCATTTATGAGAGTGATTGTGGCAGGGGCAGAAGGACTCGAACCCTCGGCACGCGGTTTTGGAGACCGCTGCTCTACCAACTGAGCTATACCCCTAAATACTATTATTCAAACTACGAAAACAATCCGCAAATCAGACTGCTCAATTATTATATCACTCATAGAGGGGATTGTCAATACCTAAATCAAATTTTTTTGAAAACCATTCAAAAACAGCAAAAACCCGACAAAACCATACTCTGACGTTTTTGTCGGGATCATTGATCATTATTTACTCTGCTGCTTTATTCGTTACTTTCGGAGCATTGCCAAACATTTTTATCACAAAGATAATCACCGCTGCCAGACTTAACAAAGAAACAACATTTGCCGCTTTCCAGAACCATGGTTCCTTATATTTTATAATAATATTTCCCTTAAAATTCGGCGGCAGCTCTACTCTTACGGTACTGTTGGCGCCGTTTGTGATTCTGTAATATTTGCCGTTTTCATCTGTGGCGGTATATCCCTTGTAGTTAAACAGAGGAACTTCCACGGCTCCGCCGATTCTTGAGCTTTCACAGTATATTACCATTCTGTCGGATTCGGCTTCGGTGATCTCGGCTTGATCGGTGTTAACTCCGAGAACCTGACCGTTTACATAGTCGCTGTAGCCATCAAGCAAATATTCGCCGGCACTTACGCCCCATGTGTTTACATCTCCCTTGTCACGCCAATATCTGAAACTCGAATCGTCAAGATATGCCCCCGTGAACATAGTCGCAGTGAAAAAGCCGATCACAGCGATCGCGCATATCATTATCACACAGCTTGACCGCACAGGTATTTTCGGCTCTTTTTTCTCAAGATAAGTGTAAAGCCAAGCAAATACCATTGTCATGAATATTATTGCAAGAGAAACATATCTCCACGGGAACTGCACCTGAGCCAGCATTCTTCCTAAAGTCGTTCTCGCAGCAAGTCTGTCCCACGGAAAAACATCGGACGCAACAAAAAGCGACAGCCCCGAGAACAACAGATAAAATCCAAGCTCTCGGCTTTTTTCCGATCTTTTTTGATAAATTATCAAACCTATGCCGACCACAAAAGCCAACATCAGCACAAATCCGGGCGTTGCCGCAAGCCTGTGATTATTATGAATACTCACACCGGTAAACACATCTCTGAAAACAGAAAAATACTCTGCAAGCGAACAGCCCTGCCAGCCGATGTAAGGAATATCTTCATCAATGATCTTGTTTATACTCACTTCAACGTTTTTGTAATAATCCAAAAACGGAACGACATAGAATGCACTGAGCAAAACCGTTTCACCGACAGCGATCGCCAAAGCGCGCACAGTCGGAAGCTGAACAGTTCTTTTGATCAAAACCAAGCTCATTATCACCAAAAAGAAGATAACCATTTCGGTTGAAAGCATATGACAGGTGATAAGCCCCGTCATACCCAAAGCAAGGATCAAAGATTCCCTCAGATAGTCTTTTGGTTTTGTCATATCGCCTGTATATATTTTATAAAAGCCCAGAGCGACCACGGGCAAAAACATCATTGCGGTATACTCGCCGACAGCCGCGCGGATATAAATATTAACCAAACGATAAGTCGCCGTTGTATACACAAGTGACGAAAGCAAAGCTGTATTATTGCTTTTAAAAATACCTTTAAAACAGAAATACCCCAAAACGGCAGTTCCGATATTGATCATCAGAACATAGGCTTTGTAGGCTGAAACGACCGTAAACCCGATCAATCTCAGCAAAGCGGGAACATAAAGCAGAATATCACCATAGTAGATCGACGTCGGATAACCATACCCGTCAAACCAGTATGTAGAAACTCTGTTCGGGAATATTCCGTGTCTGAGCGAATCCACAAGAGCTTCAATTCTCACTGCATGAAAATTAATATCGTGACCTCGTCCGATACCCTCGTTAAAAAGCGGCATTGAAGCAAAAAACACGATCGCTGCCAAAGCAAGAATTGTCAGCTTATGTTTCTCGATCTTGTCATAAAACAGGTACCAAATATCACAAACCGCAAAAATCAGCAGCAAATACGTCAGAAGTCTGCCGACTGCGCAGTGATTTTCAAAAACCTGAATATTATTGATTTTCAATGTTCCGTAACCGTCGTATCTGACTGAGATTTTAAAATCCGCAGAATCCTCTGACACGTCTACATTGAAAGTACCCGATGTTTTTGGCGGTGACAATCGTATTCGGCTTGATGAAATAAAATTCGTCGAAACAGCCCAGCAGTATTGAAGCGATGAGCATTCGTAATCGACCTTGACGGTATAAGAGCCTCTCGGGATAACGGCTTCGGGGCTTATGACCAGGTCTATCTCCTCATCGGTGGGCACTGAGTCCGAGTCGGCATACCATGAATTGTTTTGATAATTTATGTAATCCGACTGCCATTTTTCTATCGGCGGAATATCAAGCGGCTGAGCCGACACATCAATAATGATCATGGTTGCGATCATTATTATAATGATCAGAGCCTGACCGATACAAAACAGCGTAAAAAGAGGTTTGCCGACGGACTGTTTGATTTTTTGAGAGGCGTTTTCTTTTTCGGAGTTTAGTTTTTGCAATTATTTCACCACATTTCACTTATATTTCCAACTTATAGATTATAGCACAACAAAGGATATTTTACAAGTTGTTTTGCTGCGGCCACACGACCGCAGGTAATGCCGCCAAATATTTTGAAACGGTGAGTTTGCTTCCGCTCGGCGGCTACCCACTAAAATTATACACTAAGTGTTTCGGGCGAACGCCCGTTTGCAATGCCACCAACCTAAAACCCCCGACAATGCTGCCGCTTGGCTTCAATATCGGGGGTTCGATTATTATTCAAGAATATTTCCTATTTTATTTTTGTCTTTATAACCTACGCTGTATCGCAGCACTGCAAGTGCGTCGGCAGAATCGGCGCTTGAGTCGCCGTTGACATTGGCAAGCTTTTTCTGAGTTTTTGTAAGCGGCTCCAAGCCTACGGAATATCTGAGTATAAGCAGGCTGTCGCTTGATGTGATCTCGTTGTCTGCGTCAACATCGCCGATCATATAGCCGAGGTATGGGTCGTATTCTCCTCTTGACTGATATTTGATATTGTGCTCATATGCATATGTCTGGGACATGGAATCTTCATAAACATAAAGCGTGAGCTTGTCGAAATCACAGTTATAAAATACCATTTTACCAAATTCGTTTAATCCATGCGGCATGTACACCTTGCTCAGTGAACTGCATCCATAAAAGCACTGTTCCGAAAGATAAGTCAATTTTTCCGGCAGGACAGCTTCCTTTAGGGACTCGCACCCACTGAATGCAAAGAAATCCAACCTACTGAGATTTGATTTTTTTTCGTCAAACTCGATCTTCTTCAGGCTTTTACAGTCCCTAAAGGCAGACGATTCTATCGTTTCCACACTGTTGGGTATTGTAACACTTTCAAGCTGATAACAGTCCTCAAAGGCACCGGAATATATCACTTTAACAGAATCCGGAATTTTAATAGTTTTTATATTGGTTTTCTCAAAAAGACTGCTTGATAAAAATTCCAGTTTATTCCCCTTGAATGTTACCGAACCGAGTGATGTACAACCTAAAAAAGAACAGTACGATATTGATGACACCTTGCCTGGAATCACAATAGATTCCAGCGAAGTACAGTTCTCAAAAGTCCCTTCTATCTTTCCGTATTTACCTCCGCCAATAGTTTCAAGATTTTTTGGAAGTGTAATATTCTTAAGACTTGAACAGTTATAAAACGCCGAAATACCTATTTCGGTCACGCTGTTTGGCAATGAAACCGTTTTAAGCGATGAACACTGATAAAAACAGTATTCTGGTATCGACTGCACCTCGCTGCCGACCGTGACTTTTTCAAGGCTGCTGCATTCTCTGAACGCATTGTTTCCAATTGCTTTTACGTTGTTTGTGATCGTCACCGTTTTTAATGTTTGATTACCGTAAAATGCTCCGTTTCCTATTTCAACAATTTT
>CACYDY010000002.1 GCA_902773245.1 uncultured Ruminococcus sp. | reverse complement strand
TCGTAATCCTCGTAATCCTCGTTATTAACCTTATTCGTGTCGGAATAGGCGTAAGGATTCACACCGTTTAACTTCGTTGTTTCATCAACGGGACCGAAGCCTGACGCAAACATATTGCCGCCCGAAAGAAGAGCGCCCCCCAAAAGAAAGACTGCATTTGGATTTTCGCTTTCTGCCGAGGCGGTGTCATAGCCCTCGCCGACCTGGGACGAGCGAACCTTGCCGAGCTTTACATCTTCTTTTGTAATACCGTGATATACATACCAATTAAGATATCTCTCCGAGAAATTCGCATTGGTATTGTCTTCACCGGCAGGAGCGCCGAGATCATTCTCGTAAAGATACGAGCTTTCCGCAGCCGCAGCAATTCCGAACGACCAGCAGTCACCGAAAGCCTGACGCTTTACCGGAGTTACATAATTCTTTCCGTTATAATCTCTCAAATCTACCGAAGCGGGCAGCTCTTCGAGCTTGTCCTGCGTTTTTCCGTCATCCGTTTTTGCCGATTCTTCGGATCGTTCGGACGCTGTATCCACAGTTGCTTTAACATCAGCCGTCGGTTTTTGTGAATCAACGCCCGACTTGTCCGATTCGCATGCGGCAAACCACGTCAAGATCATCGCTGCCGCAAGCAAAGCAGAAATTATTTTTTTCATATTCACAGTTACCTTCTTCCTTAGTTTTTTTATAAAATCATTCACTGTCAGCTGCTTAAGCTTCAACTGCTTTTGAGCCGCCGTTTGTCGGCGAGAAAAAGTGTGAGTTTTCGACAGCTTAGGGGACTCTCCCGACAGACAACGTGGTTAACTTAGGACTGAAAAAAGAATAAAGATGGAAAAACGCTTCGCTCTTTATTTATCTCTTTAAAATCAAGAGCGAAGCGACTCCTATATTTTTCAGTTTTCAGTAAATATTTCAACTGTACAACCTTAAGGAACCACTGATTAAATCACGCCCTATGGGCTTGGCACTCATCTTGCTTGACTTTTTTCGTCAAATTGCACTCAAATCGTTTGAAATACGCCCGAAGAAGATGCCCTTGGGGTACGTCAGTATTCCTGCACAATTTTTCACGCAATTTGCCTGAAAAATTCTACGCAATATAAACACCGGATTTAATCAGCGCTTCCCTTAAGTTAATGACATTGCCCGACAGAGCGTCCCCCTCTCCCAAGAAATCAAGCCAAAGCCGCAGATCGATAGAAAGACGGAACTTATGAGTTAGCCGGTTTGGACAATGGGTGTTTCGCTCATTGCGTCCAACGATTCACTAAAGGGGATCAGGCTTCGCCGTCACCGGCTCTGCCTCTGGAAACCGCAAACTTTAATGAGCTTTACTATCCGCAAGCTACAGACAGCATATGACAGCTTAACCTATAACCCCCGTTGTGGACAGACCTACGCTGTAACGCAGCACCTCAAGAGCATCGGCAGACGTTACCTGCTCATCGCAGTCAACATCGCTGAGTGTTATCTGCTCATCGTTGAATTTTTCCAATCCGACACTTTGACGTAATATCAGCAGACTGTCGGCGGATGTGATTTGTTGGTCATTATCAAGATCACCGTACATTCCGTCTATAAAAGACTCATTATAGAATTTCGCAAGACCCTTTTTCATTTCACGAAAATCAAAAAATCCCTCGTAATCGGACTCACTGCCCGGCATCGGAATATCAGGCACGGCTCCGTCATCGGCGTCACTGCCGTCGGGATGCGTTGTACCCATGCCGGCGGATAAGCTATAACTACAGCCGTCGGGATAGAAAAATGCCATTATATTATAGCTGCCGCCGGCGCTTGTTTCTCCGATTATCGGAACCGAGTTATCCTGTGCGATAACCGGCAAATGGTTTGCGCATGAATAGGACTGACCCGATTCTATGATCGCACAATGAAAATCGTATTTTACCTGATCGTCTTTTTCGTCGATAACTCCGTCAAGATTTTTGTCAATTTGAGTATATGGTTTCACATAGTTGTCCGACATTGTAATTCTCTCCGCATGCTCATCGGCGCCGTATATCAACGATACCATATAAGCTGCTGCTCCGGGATCACCGCCCGTATTGGTGGACACGTCAATCAAAAAATATTTTGCATGATTCTCAGCTGCGTAATCCATTGACCATTTAAAGGGTTCTATTGCATTTGCGTCAAATGAATTAAAGTCAAATATGAACGTATCGCCTGCCTGACACAGCTTTATACCGCCCGACCATTTTCTTATGGTTCTGATGTTGGAGTATGCCGAATACTTTTTGTTTGCAAGAGTCGATTCATATTGTTTATAATCATTTTCATTTTGAACATACTTTGCAATTGCTTCAACAGCGTTATCATCAATGCCGCTCAGATACTTTTGCGCAACTGCATTAAGATCACTGTAACCTCTTTTTTCCATTACCGCCGTCATTCCCGACGACATTGAAGAATGACCGCCGTCATCTAAATAATAATCAAGCAGTCTTATGCCTGCAAGATAATCATCGGGGTTTTGTGACAGAAGCAGTTCTTTTACTCGCGCCGTAGCCTTGGAATAAGTTTCGAGTGTTTTATCAAAGCCCATTTGACCGATACTTTCGGCAAGAATACATTTCCTCGGACAACCGTAGCAGTTATCCGCAACAAAACACAGTTCGTTATATGTATACTCAGCCATTGCCTGGTCACGAACGTCAGTATACTTGTTGCCGCCCGACGCTCCGGCTTTTGTAAAGGCAACAGTAAAGTTCAGCTTATCATTTTTATAAAACACTGCAAAAGCGGTATCGTAAAACAAATCGTTGATCGTGGTGTACGGCATATAAACCTTTCCGTCAAGATCAACAATATCAATATCATACAGGCTCAGATCCAACGCAACATTCTTTACATCTCCAACATACAAATTGTCAAAATCCGCTGTTGAAAAATCAATGCCCTGAACGGGAGTTTTGTTCATCGCAACAAACTTCTCGTAGTAATCGAACGAAACCGTATCATTATTCGTATCAATTGTCATATAGCTGTCACCGTTTTTAAATGTATAAACACCTGCGTTGTCGTTTGTTTCTTCGATCTTTGATATATAAATCTCATCAAAAAAATCCTCAACACTAACATACGGTACTGCGGGAAGTTCCTTTGCAAACAAACATGACAAGGCTATCTCCCCCACACTCTTATCCAATGCCTTGGCTTTAACAATTCTTTGTTCAAAGCTTGTTTCTTCACCCAAAGCAGCCGCCGTTACGGAATTAACCGACACACCCGAAACAATTATTGCTGCCGAAAGCAATGCGGAAAATACTTTTTTCATAAAAAATCCTCCTCAAATAATCTTAACAACCATCCTCTTTGTGTTGTTGTATTTATCATAACACCGCCGTCTAAAGTTTATCTAAAGAAATTGAAGATTTTTATTAATATCCACATTTTTATCAAATGCCGCCTTACTTTTTTGTAACATTAAGTTGGCTTGTGCTGCTCGGGGGCATATTAAACCAAAAATGTTTTGTGCTTTAATTGTACCATACATTCTGCAAAACAACAATTCAAAAAATTAATCATTGTTTTTGTGCAATACAGACATTGAAACCATTAAAACACACTTTGCAGCTCAATGTGCAATTGTTTTTTGAGTTTTTTAACCACTATCCACAACTTAAGAAAATATGAGGATTGAACGCAGGGGTTTGGGGGTATGGGTGACGTCAATGCAGTATAATAGAATCAACTTTTTTGGTCGACAGAAAACCAGCCTTAAGTTTTGAACAGTGGTTTTTAACCTCATATCCGACAAATCTGCAAGGAGCATTTTGTGGCATGGATTATGTTTTTTGACATCAACACATAAGAAAAAGCTTTCGCATTCTCCACGCAGAGAATTGCAAAAGCTTTCCCCAATTAGCTTTTAATCTTCTTCCCAAAATAGATCGTCCAGTGTTTTACCCAGAACACGGCATATCGCTATGCACAGCTTAATAGTAGGATTATAATCTCCTTTTTCAATTGCGTTTATTGTCTGTCGGCTCACTCCGACCTTTTCGGCAAGCTGCTGCTGCGATAGATCCAATGCTGCACGCACACTTTTTAATTTCAAATTTTTCATTCGCCCTCCTCTGTCCTGTTTTTCAGATCAATAATGAGCTTGGCAGCAAACATTCCGAAAAACATAATCGAAAAAAAAAGATTTGCAATGTTTCCGTTTAACATTCCATTGGTAAACACACTGGCGCCCTTTTCTACGTCTGCAAAAAAACGTATCAAGAAAAT
>CACYDY010000001.1 GCA_902773245.1 uncultured Ruminococcus sp. | reverse complement strand
GTCAGTATTCCTGCGGTGTTGTGCCTAACACAGAACAAATTATCCTGCGTCTAAATTGTTCAACTTATTTCCCAACAGTTCCTTAGTCACAAGGAGTGAAATTTTGAGCAAGGATTACTTGATAACAGTCACTGGTACTCAAACCTTTGACGAAGAAAGCGAAACCCTGGAGCTGACAACCTCGGCGGTTTACGGCGAACGAAACGGAAAGAAATTAATCAAATATAAAGAATACGATACCGAGGACGCCGGAAGCGTGGTTTCCAATATTATAAAAATAGAAGGCAAAGATAAGATCACTTTGGTAAAAAACAACGGCGTTCATTACAGTCAGCTGATCCTGGAATGCGGAAAACGTCATCAGTGCTTTTATTCAACGCCTATCGGGAACATGGCTGTCGGTATCTACACCGATTCCATGACGCACGAAATAGACGAAAACGGCGGAAGGATCGAAATAGATTATTCTATTGATTTTAACGGCGATTTTCAAAGTGAAAATCATTTGGTTATAGTTCTTTGCAAAAAGGAGTTAAGTTAAATGTCAAAAATAGCAATGAATGCCGTGCATGATCTCAAAAATGCAATTGTCGGCGCATTTGAAAAGGCGATCGAAAACGGCGAACTTATAAAAGCGGATATTCCGGAATTTGTTGTGGAGATACCCGCCGACAAGAAAAACGGCGATTTTGCCACTAATGCCGCAATGGCAGGCGCAAGAAGCTTCAAAACGGCTCCGAGAAAAATCGCAGAAGCGATCAAAGGTAATATTGATCTGTCAAAAACTTATGCCGGCAGATGTGAGATCGCAGGGCCGGGCTTTATTAATTTCTTTCTCTCGCCAAGGTACTATTCCGATATTTTAAAGGAAATAGCCAAAGAGGGTGAGAATTACGGAAAAAGCGATTTCGGTAAAAACGAAAAGGTTATGATCGAGTTTGTATCCGCAAATCCGACAGGCCCCATGCATATGGGAAATGCAAGAGGCGGCGCTTTGGGCGACTGTTTGGCAGCCGTTATGGACAAGGCAGGCTACAGCGTTTGGAGAGAGTTCTATGTCAACGACGCAGGCAACCAGATCGAGAAGTTCGCAAATTCGCTGAATGCAAGATTTATTCAACAGGTTTGCGGCGCCGATTCCTTTGAGTTTCCCGAGGACGGCTATCAGGGAGAGGATATTATCGACGCCGTGAAGCTTTATATAGAAGAGAACGGCAGCGATCTCATCAATGCTCCCGAAAATGAGAGAAAGAGCAGGCTTGTTGATTTTGCGCTTCCGAGAAATATTGCAAAAATGCAGGCCGATATGAAAAAATACAGAATAGAATATGACAAATGGTTTTTCGAGAGTGAACTTCACAAAAGCGGCGCTGTAAATGAAGTTGTCGAGATTCTGAAATCAAAGGGCTTGACTTATGAAAAGGACGGAGCGGTTTGGTACAAGAACAAGCAGGTCGTGACAGAGCTTTTAAAGGATCAGGGCAAAACCGATGAGGAAATAGAGAAGCTTGAGCTGAAAGACGATGTCATCATAAGAGCAAACGGCAATCCCACCTATTTCACCGCCGATATTGCTTATCACAAAAATAAATTCGACAGGGGTTTCACTAAGCTCATCAATGTTTGGGGAGCGGATCACCACGGTCATGTTGCAAGACTGAAAGGCTCGATGAATGCGATCGGTTATGACGGAAACCGTGTGGATATCGTGCTCATGCAGCTTGTAAAGCTCATGCGTGACGGCGAGCTTGTCAGAATGAGCAAGAGAACGGGCAAGGCAATTCAGCTTGGCGATCTTCTTGATGAAGTGCCGGTGGATTCCGCAAGATTTTTGTTCAACACCCGTGAGGCAAACACACAAATGGATTTTGACCTGGGACTTGCGGTAACTCAGGACAATCAAAACCCGGTTTACTACGTTCAGTATGCTCACGCAAGAATTTGCAGTATTGTAAAAGCGCTTGCCGCAGACGGAATTACACCGAGAGAATGCAGCGGCGAAGAGCTTCAGCTTTTGAATAAGCCGGAGGAGATCGAGCTTATTACCCACCTTGCGGCTTACACAGAGGAGATCATAAATTCGGCAAAAAGCTATGACCCGACAAAGATAACACGCTATGTGACGCAGCTTGCGACTCTTTTCCACAAATTTTACAATGCGTGCAGAGTCAAAGGAGAGGACGAGCCGCTCATGCAGGCAAGACTTTCGCTTTGTCTGGCTGTCAGAGCCGTTATCAAGAATGTATTGGAAATGTTTAAGATCACAGTTCCCGAGAGTATGTAATTGAATTATGCAGAGGTATATGAAAAATGAATGGTAAATTGTTTTTTACTGCGGTAACAAAATTCCTTTTGGGAGCGGCTGTGGTTTCTCTGATTTTGTTTGTGTCGGCAGGAACCTTGAACTATCCGAACGCCTGGCTTCTGCTTGGGATTCTGTTTGTGCCGATGTTTGCGGCAGGATTGTTTTTGATGTTTAAAAATCCGGAGCTTTTGAGCAAGCGTCTGGACGCAAAGGAGAAGGAAAAAGAACAGCAAAGCGTAGTAAAGCTCAGCGGGTTGATGTTTGTACTTGGTTTTGCTGCGGCAGGGATCGATTTTCGTTTTAAGATAATAGTTTTGCCGAAAGTATTTGTGATCGCAGGGGCGATACTTTTTTCGGTGTCATATGCGATGTATGCAGAGGTTCTGCGTGAGAATACATATTTGTCAAGAACGATAGGTGTCAGCGAAGATCAAAAGGTGATCGACAGCGGTCTTTACGGGATCGTTCGTCACCCGATGTATTTTGCAACGCTGGGGCTGTTTTTGTCAATGCCCATAGTTTTGGGTTCGGTCTTGTCGTTTGTAATATTTTTGTTCTATCCGGCTATTATTGTCAAGCGGATCATCAATGAAGAAGAGGTTCTCGAAAGGGAGCTTGACGGATACACCGAGTATAAGCAAAAAGTGAAGTATAGGTTATTGCCTTTTGTTTGGTAATAAAAAATCACTGTCCACAACTTAAGAATTTGTTCCTGTCGACCCAAGACTTTGGTTCTATTTAACATTTATTGACGTCACCCATACCCTTTAGCCCCCTTTCCCTCAAGGGAAAGGGGGCTAAAGGGTGGCGGGCTTCGCCCGCCACCTATCGGGGCTGACGCCCCGACCCCTGCTAAAATTCACTCTACTCTTAAGTTGTGGATAGTG